>DASRJV010000320.1:0-4341 GCA_035649295.1 Propionibacteriaceae bacterium | reverse complement strand
ATATGTGGTCGACCAACCGAGGGACTGTCACCGACCTGCGCCATCACCTCCGCCTCGCTCACCAGGACGCCAAGCTCCGCCAGCTTGGCCAGCACGCCGGCCAGTCGCCCCAGCCGACCGTCGCGCACCCGGGCCATCTCAGCGGCTAGGGCGGGATTCGCCGGATCAACGCCGTACGCCAGGACGTGCACACTGTCCCCGCCACGTGAGCAAGAAAGTTCCATCCCGCGTACGAGGAGGATCCCCAGCCGTTCACTCTCCGCCGCTGCTTCGTCGAGGCCATCGAAGGTGTCGTGATCAGTGAGTGCAACGACGTCCAGCCCTACTGCGTGAGCCTTGCGCACCAGCTCAGCGGGCTTATCCGTCCCGTCAGAGACCAAGGAGTGGGTGTGCAGGTCGATCCGCATGCCCCAGACCTATCACGCTGCCGGAAATCCCATCCTGCATTGCCGACATGAGCGGCCTTGCGGAGGAGTCCGGCGAGAGATCCTAGAGCCGCGACAGCAGCCGGCGTACCACTCGGAGACCGACCGACATCCGCGCGAGGTCGGCGCGGCTACTCGTGATGGAGCGAAGTGTCTTCACGGACTCGTGAACGGCAGGGTTTGACTTCTCCCAGCCGAGGACCACGTCCCGGGCGCTCTTGGTCGCAGCTCCGTTCCAGCTGAGGACCTCGGCCGTCAACTCGGCGTGTACCGCATGCAGGTCGTCACGCAAGGCCGCCCGCGCCATCGTCTGCCACCGGTCGTCGCGCGGCAAGTCGACGATCCGTGCGAGCAGCCGGTCCAGACCGAGCCGCTGACCGAGCGTGAAATGCAACTCGGCGACTTTCAATACGTCAACCCCGGACTGTGATGCGGTCTGCTCGATCGTCAGTGCCGAGTACGACGGGTGCAGTCCTGCGATTGACGTAGCTAACTCATCTGGTACACCCGCAGCCTGGTAGCTCTTGAGCCGCTGCTCGAGTGCCTCCTTGTCGCGTCCGGTCAGGATGTCGGGCAGCGCCTGCTCAACCGCTTGCACTCCATCAGAGAACTGCCTAACAGCTGCTCCAATGTCGATTGGGTGGTGCCGGTTATTGATCAACCAGCGAGTGGCCCGCTCTACCAGGGTGCGTACTTCCATCCGCAGCGCCGTTTGCATCTGCGCATCGATCCGGTGATCAAGTGCAGCGATGGCCTTGTCAAGATCAGTAGCGCCAAAGATCACGCGAGCGGCGATCTGTGCCCGGATCACATCCGAGGCTCGGGCCCCCGTCTCACCCGACAATCGGTGGAAGCACGTGATGCCCGATTCATTGACGAACTCGTTGACCTCAACCGTGGCGATGATCTCCCGGTACAGCCGATGCTTTGGCATCTGGTCGGCATAGCGCTCCCGCATCGCACTCGGGAAGTAGGTGATCAACCGGTCCAGCAGGTAGGGGTCATCTGGTAGATCTGATGCCAAGACCTCATCTTCGAGAACGATCTTGGTGTAGGCCAGCAGCGTCGCAAGCTCTGGTGAGGTCAACCCTTTGTGGTTACTGCGCCGGATCTCCATCGCCTCAGTAGAGGGCAAGAACTCGATCTCACGATCGAGCAGGCTCTGGCTCTCCAAGCGCTCCATCCAATCTTCGTGAACGCCAGCCATCGATGCCGAGTGGTACACGGCATTGGCCAAGGCGAGATTTTGATCGTAATTGTCCTTGAGCACCAGGTCGGCGACCTCGTCAGTCATCGACGCCAACAGCTCGTCACGGGCTTCCAACGACAGTCGACCGGCAGTCACCTCGCCGATCAACAGGATCTTGATGTTGACTTCATGATCGGATGTGTCGACACCAGCAGAGTTGTCGATGAAGTCAGTGTTGATGCGACCGCCCCTCTCGGCGTACTCGATCCGACCGAGCTGAGTGAGGCCGAGGTTGCCACCCTCGGCCACGCACTTGGCGCGCAGCTCACAACCGTCCACACGCAGCGCATCGTTGGTTTTGTCGCCCACATCGTCATTGGTTTCGGTGATTGCCTTCACATAGGTCCCGATGCCGCCGTTCCAGAGCAGATCGACCGGTGCCCTGAGGCATGCCTTGATCAAATCTGCGGGTGTCAGGTCCTGGACCGACTTGTCGAGCCCAAGAGCACTACGCATCTGTTCAGTGATCACGACCGACTTCAGGGTGCGTGGAAACACTCCGCCGCCTTCGGAGATCAAGCTGGCGTCGTAATCCGCCCAACTCGAGCGTGGCAGTGCGAACAGCCTGGCGCGCTCCTCCCAGCTGCGCGCTGGGTCGGGCTGCGGATCGATGAAAACGTGCCGATGGTCGAAGGCCGCCACCAGCTTGATGTGCTTGCTCAGCAGCATCCCATTGCCGAACACGTCGCCGCTCATGTCACCGATGCCGACGCAGGTGAAGTCCGAACTCTGGGGGTCGACGCCCATCTCACGGAAATGCCGCCGCACAGACTCCCAGGCGCCGCGAGCGGTGATACCCATGGCCTTGTGGTCATAGCCGGCCGAGCCACCGGAGGCAAAGGCGTCGCCCAGCCAGAATCCAGAGTCCATCGAGATCTTGTTGGCTACGTCGGAGAAGGTGGCGGTCCCTTTGTCCGCTGCCACGACCAGGTAGGGGTCATCACCGTCGTATCGGACGACATCGGCTGGGGGTACGACCAGGCCCCCGACGATATTGTCGGTCACTTCCAGCAGACTGGAAACGTAGAGTCGGTAGCACGCTAAACCTTCAGCCAGCCAGGCTTCCCGCTCTCGTGGATCGGGCAGCCGTTTGCAGTAGAAGCCGCCCTTGGCCCCGACCGGGACGATCACAGTGTTCTTCACCATTTGTGCTTTGACCAAGCCGAGCACCTCGGTACGGAAGTCCTCGGCACGGTCTGACCAACGCACCCCGCCACGTGCGACACGGCCGTAGCGCAGATGAACGCCTTCGGTCCGCGGCGAATAGACGAAGATCTCGAACTCCGGGCGAGGCTCAGGCAGATCGGGGATCTGGCGTGGCAGCAGCTTCAGGGAGATTGCCTGGCGGTCAGGAACGTAGAAGTTGGTTCGAATCGTCGCCTGGATGACGGTCAGGAAGGATCTCAAGATTCGATCATGATCAAGGCTCGCAACGTCGTTGAGCGCCTTCTTGATCTTGTCGACGAGCTCGGTCGTCGCCGCTGTCCGAGCCTTGATGTCGAGACCGGTCTTTGGATCGAACCGAGTCCGGAAGAGCAGCAGTAGCTGCCGGGCAATGTCGACGTTGCTGGTCAGCGCCTGGGCGAAATAGCTCTGGCTGTAGGTGATGCCAACCTGCCTGAGATACCGGCCGATAGACCGCAGCACGCTGACATCACGCCAGTTGAAATCGGCGCCCATCACCAGTGCATTGAAGCCGTCGGACTCACTGTCGCCGGAATAGGAGGCCGCGAAAGCGTCCGTGAATCGCCGCCGCGCCTCAAGTGTCCAGCGGCTCCGGACGGCCTCAGCACCACCCGGCACCCGTATCCCGAAGTCGTAGATGAACCCACGTTGGCCGTCGCCCATGACTGGCTCGTACGGCCGCTCGTCGATCACGTCAACGCCGAGCAGGGAGAGGTGCGGCAGTATCTTCGACAGTGACAGCGAAGCCTCCCGCCGGAAGATCTTCAGCCGCAGCTCGGCCTCGTCATCGGGGCGGTCCGGGACAAACATCGCCATCGACATGTCGTGGACATCCTCCAGCGCCAGCAGCGCTGTCAGATCTTTGACCGCCTGGCGTGGGGTGTAATCCTCCTTGTAGCCCTCAGGCAGCGCGCCGACCAGCGCGACAAGCCGGTCTGCGTCCTCCAAACCAACCATCTGCTCCGCGAACTCGTCGTCCCACGAGCGGGTGGCCAAGGTCAGTTCGCGCTCCAGGGAACGCACGTCGACCTCGCCCATGGTTTCGCCGGCTGGCAGCCGAACCACGAACTGAAGCCTGGCGAGCACCGACTCACTGACGCGCGCCGAATACTCGATCGAGGATCCGCCGAGACCACGCAGCAGGATGTCCTCCATCCGTTTGCGTACCGAGGTCGTATAGCGGTCCCGCGGCAGAAATACTAGGCAGGAGAGAAAGCGCCCGTACGGGTCTCGTCGAACGAACATCCGGACCTGGCGGCGCTCCTTGAGGTGGGCAACCTTCTCCACGATGGAGGCCAACTCGGCGAGTGGGGTCTGGAACAGCTCGTCGCGTGGATAGCCTTCCAGCACGTCCATGATCGCCTTGCCGCCGTGGCTGTCTTCGCCATAGCCCGAGCGGGCGATCACGGCCGCCGCCTTCTGCCGGAGCACCGGTACTCGTGCCACGCTTTCTGAGTACGCCGAGGAGGAGAACAACCCGAG
>DASRJV010000319.1:0-9363 GCA_035649295.1 Propionibacteriaceae bacterium | reverse complement strand
CTTGGGCGGTACCGCTGAGGCGAGAGCGCTCGCGGCGGTCCTTGTCGCCGACGGCGTGGACGTGATCTCCTCGCTGGCCGGACGGGTCAACGCTCCGAGCTTGCCGCCGGGCCGCGTCCGAGTTGGCGGCTTCGGCGGAGTCACTGGTCTCGCCGACTACTTGCGCCGCGAGCACGCTTCCGCCGTCGTGGATGCCACCCATCCATTTGCGACGACGATCAGCCACAACGCGCTACAGGCTGCGGCCCTAGCCGGGACGCCGCTGGTCCGACTGGAGCGCCCTGGCTGGCGTGAACACCCAAAAGCCAGTTCGTGGATGTGGGTGCGGGACGCCGCCAGCGCACGAGCCGCGGCCGAATCTGCCTCGAGGCCGTTCCTCACCACAGGCCGGCAGTCACTGCCAGATTTTCTGTCCTGGACCGACCGGAATGTGCTGGTCAGGCTGGTCGATCCGCCGGCGGACCCATTGCCCCAACGCTGGTTTCTGATCATGTCCCGCGGACCCTACAGCTACGGCGGTGAGCGCCAGATCCTGACCGAGCATGCCGTTGATGTGCTCCTTACCAAGGATTCAGGCGGCGCTCACACTGTGGCCAAGCTCGATGCCGCCAGCGACCTGGGTATTCCGGTAGTGATCATTGCGCGACCGAAACGCGCACAAGTCCCTCAATTGAAGACAGTCTCGGAGGCCATCGCCTGGTGTCGCTGGGTAGAGGATTTGCGATTCGTGGGACGATCGATCCCATGAGGTTTCTTTTGAGATTGGTGGTGAACGCCGCAGCCTTGGCGATCGCGACGTGGATCTTGAGCGGCATGACTCTGACCGGCTCGAGCACCACGAGCAAGATCATCACCCTGTTGATCGTCGCGTTGATCTTCGGCGTACTGAATGCAATCGTCAAACCGCTCTTCGCCCTCTTCACCGCACCACTCATCCTGCTCACACTCGGTCTGTTCCTGATCGTGATCAATGCCTGCATGTTGCTGCTCACCTCGTGGCTGGCCGGTTTGTTTGATCTTGGCTGGGAGGTCGACGGGTTCTGGACTGCGGTGCTCGGCGCCATCATCATCTCGATCGTCAGCTTCCTCTTGAACGTCTTCCTGCCCGACCCGGACGATAGAACTTGAACGTCTTCCTGCCCGACCCGGACGATAGAAGACGTGGCTGAAGGAACGGACTCTCGCCCCGTACGCGTCGTATTCGTCTGCTTGGGAAACATCTGCCGCTCACCGATAGCCGAGCGGGTGGCGGAGCGCGCCGCCGCTGACGCAGGCATCACAGGCGTCGAGTTCTCCAGCGCCGGCACGATCTCCGAGGACTACGCCGACCCGATGGACCGTCGCGCCGCGGCGGTACTCAAGGAGCACGGTTACCGGTACGCGGACCATCGGGCCCGCCGGATCACCGAGGCCCAGATCGAGACAGCCGATCTGGTGGTCGCAATGGAGAACGTTCACTTGGAGCGCGTTCTGGAACTTGCTCCTGATCCAAGCAGGGTGCGGTTGCTCACCGATTTCGATCCTGCGGCGGTGCCGGGGTCAGGTGTCCCAGACCCCTGGTTCGGCTCCGACGCGGGCTTCTACGACACCCTCAGCGCGATCGAAGCTGCGATGCCAGGGCTGCTCGATCAAATCCGTGTCCTTCAAACCGCCTAGCGCGCAAGATTGCCCTCTCACCGGTTTTTCATCGGTCAGTTGTCATCCTCGCCGGAAAGGGACTCGGGGGAGAACTCAAGAGATGAAACCACGTCACGCGTGGCCGCTGGTGCTTGCTGCCACGCTCACTTTCGCGGGCTGCACAAGCAGCGCGAATGCACCGACCAGCCCGCCGGCACTTGAAAGCCGACCGGCCACAGCGGCTCCGGTTGAGGCAGATCTGCCCACCGGTGCAGAGCCTGTCAACCTTGATCCGGCCAATTTCAGCGCCGACATCACAAACCGCTACTGGCCGATGAAGCCAGGTACTCGATGGACCTACCGCAGCGCGGAGGCGGGCGGCCCGCCAGAGGACATCGTCATCGTGGTCACGAGGAAAACGAAGAAGCTGGCCAATGGCATCACAGCCCGAGTGGTTCGTGATACGGCACGCAGCAAGGGTCAGATCATCGAGGACACATTCGACTGGTACGCCCAAGACGCGGATGGCAACGTCTGGTATATGGGCGAGCAGACCGCCGAATTCGAGAAAGGCAAGATCGTCAGCACGGCTGGTTCCTGGGAGGCTGGCGTCGACGGAGCGCAGCCAGGCATCATGTTGCCTGCCCAGCCGCAAGTCGGCCAGAAATACCGTCAGGAGTACAAGAAGGGCGAGGCCGAGGACAACGGCGAGGTACTCGCCATGAACCATCTGGTTGAGGTGAAGGCGGGGAGCTTCGAGGACGCGATGGTCACCATGGACACTAGCGCGATCGAGCCGGACGTAGTGGAGTACAAGTTCTACGGCAAGGGCACCGGACCGTTGCTCGCCCTCGACATATCCGGCGGTGCCGCCCGCGAGGAGCTGGTGAAGGTCGACAAAGTTGCTCCACAAATGGGCACGGGGCCGATCGGCAAGCCGAATCCGTGATCTACGGCACTATGACGAGCTGTTCGCTTAGAGTGCCAATTCAACAACCGCGACTTGCGGGCTATGGTTCGCTGCCGATGATCGTGAAATCCTGATGATGTGCGAGTCCTGATCGTCGAGGACGAGCCAAAGCTCGCTGGCCTGCTGCGGAAAGGTTTGACCGCACAGGGGTTGGCTGCCGACGTCGCAAGCCATGGCGACGAGGCAATGTACATGGCGACGGCCACCGCTTACGATGCGATCACCCTCGACGTGATGCTGCCGGACACTGACGGATTCACGCTGTGCCGGGAGTTTCGCCGGCAGGGAGTCACCGCGCCTGTGCTCATGATCACCGCACTCGACACGATCCGCGATCGGGTCACCGGGCTCGACAGCGGCGCTGACGACTACCTCGCTAAGCCGTTTTCTTTTGCCGAGCTGCTCGCACGGCTGCGGGCGCTGGCGCGCCGACCTCGGGAGGTCCGGATGCCGGTGCTGGCGGTCGGCGAACTCCGGCTGGATCCGGCAGCGCGCACGGTCCACCGCGGGGACGCCTCGATCGACTTGACGCGTAAGGAGTTCGCACTGTTGGAGGCGCTGATGCGACGGCCGGGCGAGGCGGTTTCCCGCTTCGACCTGCTGGAATGCGCCTGGGACGACAGCTACGACAACCGGTCAAACGTGGTCGACGTGTACATCGGATACCTTCGACAGAAGGTCGACCGGCCCTTCGGCACTGACGACATCGAGACCGTACGTGGCTTCGGCTACCGGCTTCGAACCGAGGAGGAGCCCGGATGAGCCGGCTGCCGATCCGTTGGAAGCTCACGCTTGCTTTCGCGTTGGCATTGACGGCAGTGCTCAGCGCCGCCGGCATTTTCCTGTACGCCCAGCTCAGCAGCGACGTGGATATCGCCATTGAACGCGATCTCCGCTTGCGCGCTGATCAGCTCAGCGGGCTACTCATCCGGGAGGGCGCTTCTGCGTTGACCGCCACGCACTCCGAGGACCTGGAGCAGGACGAGACGATCGCTCATATCCTCACATCGCCGGATGGCGTCGTCGTCGCGGCCAGCTCGTACGCCGACGTCAGGCTACTGACACCCGACCAGCTGCAGATGGCGGCTAATAGGGAGCTGTTCGTCGACCGGCCAGGCGATGACATGGTTGACGAGTCGCTCAGGGTTTTCGCCAAACCGGTCCATGCTCAGGGCAAAACCTACATCGTGGCAGTCACCGACTCACTGGACGAGCGAGCTCAGACGCTGGCTTCGACTTTAGGCGTGGAGATCGTCGGACTGGGTGCTGCTTTAGTTGCCTCCTCTGGTGTCGGTTATTGGGTAGCCGGCCTCGCCCTGCGTCCGGTCGAGGCCTTGCGGCAGCGGGCGGCGGCGATCAGCGGGGATGATCTTGCAGATGGAAACCGGGAGCTGCTGCCGGTGTCACCGGTTGCTGACGAGATCGGACGGCTCGGGCGCACCCTGGACGACATGCTCGACCGAATCGGACGGGCCCAGTCGGCGCAGCGGGACGCGTTGCAGCAGCAGCGGCGGTTTCTGGCTGATGCCAGCCACCAGTTGCGTACCCCGCTGGCGATCATCAAGGCCGAGGTCGAGCTCGCTCAGTCCGAGACAACCAAAGGCGATGATCTTCGCGCAACCATGGCGTCGATCGGTGAGGAGACCGACCGGCTCAGCAGGCTGACCGAACAGCTGCTGGTGCTCGCGGCGGCCGACGAACACCGGTTGAGCCTCAACCGGGAATCGCTGAACGTTCGTGATCTGCTCACTGACATGGCCGAGCGCGGCGGCGGTCGAGCCCAGCTGGAAGCACGAACGATCATGGTTCAGTCCGACGAGAGTGTGATCCCGGCCGACCGGCAGCGGTTGGAGTATGCGTTGGGCAACCTCATGGACAATGCGCTGACCCATGGCGCCGGGGATGTTGAGCTGGTGGGTCGGCGCAGCGGTGACGCTGTCGAGATACAGGTTCGGGATCACGGCACCGGCTTCGCCGACAGCTACCTTGCCCATCCCTTCGAGCGCTTTGCGCCAACGGCTAGTACCGGGCGTGGCACCGGTCTCGGGCTGGCCATTGTGCAGGCGATCACGGAGGCCCATGGCGGTACCGTCAACCTGGCTAACGACGCGGGGGCTTCAGTGACTCTCTCTTTGCCGATCGACCCAACTCGACCGGTCGTCGCACCTGAAATCCGCCCGAGTGCGCCAGCAACGGCCACTGATCAAGAACGGCAGTGGTCTTCGCATTGAAGCCTCGGCCGCCCGGGTATCTGATCAAGATCGTCACCGAGCCGCCGCGCAGATAGTCCAGCGCGAAGCGTTGGAAGGCTTGATTGCGGTTGCGTGACACTCTGAGCCCCGCGGCAGCCGCCATGTCATGGGAGTGACCGCCAAGATCGGGTATGAACTGGCAACCCCGACTCAGATTGCGACTCAAGGAATTCGTTTCTACCAGCGCAGTTGCATCGTCGGAGGTGACGCATCCTGGGGCGGCGGCAGTGAAGGCTCGGAAGTGCTCGGGGAATGGGCGGTTGTAGGTGATGTCCCTCCAGCCGCTCGCGTACCCCAGGAGCGCGACCGCAGTGACGACACAGATGGCGATCCGGATGGGTCCAGCTCGGGCCAGTGCGGTCAAGCGCCCGATCGCCGCACCTCCGGTGAGAGCTACGGCAGCCGCCGTGAAGCACGCGAAGTGCGGGAACCAAGTCGGCGTGGTCAGCAGGAACGCCCCCTGTCCGAGCATCAGAAGCACAGCAAGCCGCGCCTCGCCGTAGGTCCAGGCGAGGAAGGCACAAAAGAGCAACGCAATCACCGCGACCACAGTTATCGGCATGTGCGGGCGGCCGATGATGTGCAGCCCCACCATGTCATCGAGCCGCTCGAGGGACGTGACGTCATCGCCGCCGCGCCGGGCGAGCTGGTCGCGCACGACTTGGTTCCACATTGCCGTAGGCGCCGCGGCAAAGAACGGTAAACAGATCACGGTTGCGGCTATTGCACTTCCGATCACGACCCGCAGTGCCGCACTGTACCGGCGTAGCAGCAGCAACCAGCCAAGAACGATCAGGACAGTGATGACTCCCCAGACCTTGATCGTGACGGTGAGTCCGAGCAGCGCGCCGGCCGCAAAGGCCTTGGCGCGAGGCAAGGAGCTGTCGTAGACAAGGGGCTGCAGCAGGAGCATCGCGATGAGCATCGCTGTTGTGGCCGGGCCTTCCAGGAGTGTCGACTTCTCGGAGTAGACGGCTGGGTGGAACACGGCGTACCCGAGTGCGCCGAACGCCGCTGCGATTAGGCCAATGGGCCGGAGGATTTTCCAGATCAGTGCCGCGTTCACCGCTCCAAGCAGCATCCAGGCCACGCGCGCGGCCGCGAAACCGTACGAGTCACCAGTCAGTTGCGCGACGAGTGCGAAGGGTGCCAACAGCAGCAGCATTCCTGGTGGATGGAGGAGCAGGAAATCTTGGTAGGGGAGCAGGCCGTGGATCAACCCGGTAGCGGCGGCGTAGTACACCGCATCGTCGTAGTTGCCGATCCCGAAAAGCCCGCCGCCGCGCAGCACAGTAACCAGCCGGAACAGAAAGGCGATCGCAGCCACGGCGATCGCCCATAGCCAGATCCGGCGGAAGGGTCGGTCTCGAGTTGGGGCCCGGGGGATGCCCACAGCACCAGCATTCCCTATTGGTTGGTGTGGGGAAACTAAGCAGACGGCATGTCGAGAGGATGGCGAACGCATTCCCCGCGGAATGCCCGAACCAGTTCCCCGGCCTGCCGTGCTGAATTCCCTGGCCGAGCCGCTCCATGCGGGCCGAGGCACATGACAGCAGCTTTCAGCTGTCTCGTCTGGCACGCTGGGTGCATGCACATCCTGGTGGTCGACGATGATCAAGCCGTTCGCGACTCCTTGAAGCGTTCCCTGGAGTACAGCGGCTACGAGGTGAGTGGTGCCGAGGATGGAGTTCAGGCGCTGGCGCGGCTAGCTGCTATCCGCCCAGATGCGGTGATCATGGACGTGATGATGCCGCGGTTGGATGGCCTGGAGACGACCCGGATGCTTCGCGCCGCTGGTAACGACGTGCCGATCCTGGTGCTCACCGCCCGCGACGCTGTGGGCGACCGGGTGGACGGGCTCGACGCGGGCGGCGACGACTACATGGCCAAGCCCTTCGCGCTCGACGAACTGCTCGCGCGGCTGCGTGCCCTGGTCCGGCGTGCCGGCACTGTGGCCGACTCGACTGATCCGTCGACCCAAAACCTGTCTTTCAGCGACCTTGTGTTGAACACCCAAACCCGGGAGGTGTTACGCGGGACCCGACCGATCAACCTCACGCGCACCGAATTCGCGCTGCTCGAGGCTTTCATGCGCCATCCGCGACGGGTGCTGGAGCGTAGCTGGCTGCTGAACGAAGTGTGGGGCTTCGACTTCCCGACCACGGCAAATTCGCTGGAGGTCTACATCGGCTACTTGCGCCGCAAGACTGAGGCCGCCGACGAGTCCCGCCTGATCCACACCGTACGAGGGGTCGGCTACGTGCTTCGCGAGACGCCACCATGATCAGCCCGCAGTGCGCGGCGGAGGGTCTGCGGTGGTCCGCCGGCTGAGGGCTTGGCTGCGAGCGCTGCCGCTGCAGCGTCGTGTCGCGTACCTGACCACCGTCGCGGTGGCCTTGGCCGTGGCGGTAACGAGCGTGGCCGGCTACCTGACACTCCGGATTTCGCTGTACCGGGCCCTGGACGCCGAGATGGTCGAGACGGCGACCTCGCTGGCCGTGGTGCCGGTTGCCCAGGACATCCGGACGCTTGGCGGCCTTACTGAGCGTGCGTTGCGGGCCGGAAATGTCAGCGTGGCGGCGATCCGCACCGACGGTGAGGTCTTCAATGTGCCCGACGAGCGTGATCATCTCGTGCTGGGCGCGACGGAGCTGGCCGTCGCCCGGTTGCAGAGCGGCTACTCGGCAAGATCTGGTCTGACCACGGGAGGGGAGGAGTACCGCATCGTCGCCGTGCCGATCACCGATCTCGGGAACTATGCCTTGGTTCTGGGTCGGCCGCTGCAACCGACGAATGACATCCTCAGCTCCCTCTGGCTGGTCTTGATCATCTTTGGCGTGGGGGGCGTGATCATCGCAGCAGTAGTTGGCGCGTACGTCGCTCGCTCCAGCCTGCGTCCGGTGCGGGAACTGTCCGCAGCCGTCGAACATGTCAGCGTCACCAAGGAGTTGTCGCCGATCACGATCAAGGCTTCCGGCGATATCGCGGTGCTGGCGGAGTCGTTCAACCAGATGCTTCGCTCGCTGGCCTCGTCCAGGGATCGACAGGCTCGTCTGATCGCCGACGCCGGGCACGAGCTTCGTACCCCGCTCACCAGTCTGCGGACCAATATCGAGCTGCTCGCCGCCGATGCCGAGAGCGGCATGCTGCGGCAGCAAGATCGGATCGCCATCCTGGCCGATGTCAAGGCCCAGCTGGTGGAGTTCACCGACCTGATTGTTGATCTTGTGGAGCTCGCTCGCGACGAAACCGCGTCAACACCAGAGGCCTTGGACTTCCGCAATGTCGTCAACTCGGCGCTCGACCGGGTGCGGCGGCGGGCGCACGGGCTGGTCTTCGACGTCGAGCTCAATCCGTTCTACGTCATCGGCGACTCCGACACGCTGGAGCGCGCGATCACCAACCTGCTGGACAACGCCGTGAAGTGGAGCCCGCCGGGCGGCACCATTCGGGTGCAGCTCGAGGGTGACAGGCTTCGCGTGGCCGACCAGGGTCGCGGCATCGCCGAGGCCGACATGCCGTTCATCTTCGACCGCTTCTATCGTGGCGACACCGCGCGGCAGACCCCCGGGACCGGGTTAGGCCTGTCGATCGTTGCCCAGACGGTCACTCAGCATGGCGGCTGGGTTCGTGCAGGTCGCTCGGCGCAGGGTGGGGCAGAGTTCACCATCCAGCTGCCTGGTGCGACCAGCCTCGAGGAGCTGACCCAGCCGGCGCAGCCCAGCGGGTCGGCTCACCCGGCTCCTACTTCGCCGCCACCAAGCTCACCGAATCCCGCATCGATCGGCTCATCACTTGCTGAAAGCGGCCGTAAACGTCAGAGCTGAATCAGGGCTCTGATTGACCATCGACGTGCCCGCGGGGCTCTGCTCTACCTCTCGAAACAGTGTCATGTCGGGTCAGCCGCCAGAGAGGCCGTTCGAGCCATGATGCCTGGTGCTGGATGTGGGGTGCACAAGTACCAAATCTGTATTTCCGCCGTCGCGTTTGCCGCCGTACCTCGATCACCAGTAGATCTGACCGCTCGTGCTAGCTAGGCCTTCACCTCGGCGACGGTGATCAGATTTCCTTCAGTATCGACAATCTCGGCGACTCTGATCCGCTCCTCGGGCCTATCGCGTGGTGGGCTGCTGCTCCGCCCACCGACCTCGGTTGCTCGCTGCAGTGCCGCGTCAAGATCGTCTACTTCGAAGCCAAGTCCAGTGCGGGTTTCGTCGCCGCTGCCTCCCGGATGGAGCGCAATGTTGGTACCCGCCACGATGAACTCACTCCAGTGCGGTGAGCTGATCACGACAGTGACGGCAAATGCCTCGGTATAGAACCGCAGAGCACGGGTCATGTCAGCGACCATGAGCATGACGTAGGTCTTCTCAACTTGAGTGGCCGTCATGTCTGGACCCTACCCAAGAACAGGGGAAGGACAGTCTCGTCCACGATCTCGACGATCACAGCATCGGGGATTGGTGGCCCATGGAACAGGAAGTGCTCGCGCAGCATCGCCTGTGCAACATCGAGGCGTCGCGG
>DASRJV010000318.1:0-2436 GCA_035649295.1 Propionibacteriaceae bacterium | reverse complement strand
TGGGGAGCACGAAGGCGGCTGGATCGCCAACACCTTGAAGGCGATCGACTTCGCAGGTGGCACTGCGGTCCACATCAACGCCGGTGTCGCGGGCCTGGCTCTGGCCATCATCCTTGGCAAGCGGCTGGGCTGGAAGCGCGATCCCATGCGGCCACACAACCTGACGCTGGTCATGATCGGCGCTGGGCTGCTGTGGTTCGGCTGGTTCGGCTTCAACGCCGGCTCTGCGATCGCGGCCGGCACAACCGCGGCGACAGTCTTTGTGAACACCATGGTCGCTACAGCAGCTGCATCCTTGGGTTGGCTGATTACCGAGCGCATTCGTGACGGTCATGCGACCTCGCTGGGTGCCGCGTCTGGTGTCGTCGCCGGATTGGTCGCCATTACCCCGTCGTGCTCCTCGGTGTCGCCGGTCGGCGCGATCATTGTCGGTGCTCTGGCAGGTGTGATCTGTGCGCTCGCTATCGGACTGAAGTACAAGCTGGGCTTTGACGACTCGCTCGACGTGGTTGGCGTCCACCTCTTCGGTGGTCTCTGGGGCACCCTGGCGGTCGGCCTGCTGGCGACCGAGGCCGCTCCTGCAGGTGTCAGTGGTCTGTTCTACGGGGGCGGGTTCGACCAGCTGTGGCGGCAGGCAGTGGGGGCATTCTCGGTTCTGTTCTACAGCGGAATCGTGACCCTCATCATCGGCTTCCTGCTGCACAAGACCCTCGGATTCCGCGTTACCGAAGAGGAAGAGCGGACTGGTGTTGATGAGACCGAACACGCTGAGACTGGCTACGATCTTGGCACGCTCGGATCCGGGGTGCGCGGCCTGTCGTACGCGGGCTCATCACCGAGCCCGGTCCAGGTCGAGGCAGACAGCAAGAATGATCAGGAGGTGTCGGCATGAAGCTCGTAACAGCGATCATCAAGCCGCATATGTTGGACGAAGTAAAGACCGCACTCGAATCGTTTGGTGTCGAGGGAATGACCGTCAGCGAGGCAAGCGGCTTTGGACGTCAGCGCGGCCACACTGAGGTATACCGGGGAGCGGAGTACACCGTCGACCTGGTGCCCAAGGTGAGACTTGAGGTGCTCGTGGGCGACGATGATGCCAAGGACATCATCGATGTCCTGGTCAAGAGCGCTCGGACCGGTCGCATCGGTGACGGCAAGGTCTGGTCGGTTCCGGTGGACGAAATCGTCCGCGTACGAACCGGGGAGCGCGGGCTGGACGCGCTCTGAAGCGTGATCTAACCAGCGAGCGTCTCAACGTCGCGATCCGGTCTGAGTGGTCTTCCACTGCAGGGCCGGATCGTCGGCGTTTGATCACCGGCTGCATCGAGTCCGCGCTGGTCGATCTGTATGCGGAAGTGGGCGGCCCTGCGAGTGGGGCCGCCCTTGCTGCCGTCGGAAGTCTTGCCCGGAGCGAACTCGGCCCGCGATCCGACATCGATCTTGTGCTGCTGCACAACGGCAAGTCATCGACCAAGATCGACAAGCTCGCCAACGATCTCTGGTATCCGCTGTGGGACGGGCGAATCCGTGTTGATCATTCGGTACGCACACCTGCGGAGTGTGCGGAGGTCGCCGGACGCGAGCTGAGCGCAGGTGTTGGCCTGCTTGACCTGCGGGTGATCACCGGTGACGCAGAACTTGCCAAGGGTGCCCGTACGGCGCTTTTGGACAGCTGGCGCGGGAATGCCCGAAAACGGCTACCCGAGCTGTTGGCATCGCTCGACGAGCGGCTGGCGACTTTTGGTGACGCTGCCTATCTCCTGGAGCCAGACCTGAAGGAGGCACGCGGCGGCTTCCGCGATGTCTCAATGCTGCGGGCGCTTGCAGCCAGTTGGCTGACCGACCGGCCGCACGTCGGCATCAGCGAACCGTACGAGCGGCTGCTGGATGTTCGGGACGCATTGCATCTGGCGTCCGGTCGCACGCTCGACCGCTTGATCTTCAGTGAAATCGAAGCTGTGGCCACTCGGCTGGGCTACCGGGAACCCGATGATCTTCGTCGTGAGGTGAGCCTGGCCGCCCGCCGTATCGGGCACGCCGTCGACCTCACCGTACGGGCGGCGCGACAGGCTCTGCCACCCCGCCGGGTGCTCACTTTCATGAAGCGAGAGCGCAAGCCCGACTACATCAGAGCCGATCACGGGTTGATCATCCACTCCGAGGAAGTAGGCCTCGGCCCTGACACCAACGCCGCCGATCCGGTCGTTGGCTTGCGGGCAGGAGCCCTGGCCGCACAGCGCGGGCTGATCCTCTCTCCGGTGACGGCTGACAACCTCGGCAAGCGTGGACAGGCACTGACGACGCCGTGGCCGGAAGCTGCTCGAGAAGCGCTGCTCGAGATGCTGTCTGCTGGTCCCGACGTCGTGCCGGTATGGGAAGACCTCGATCTGGCTGGATGCATCAGCAGGTGGATTCCTTGCTGGGAGCCTATTCGCG
>DASRJV010000317.1:0-3135 GCA_035649295.1 Propionibacteriaceae bacterium | reverse complement strand
CGCATCGGGTGATGAGATCAAGCCGACAGCCGGGCTGGTGTTCATACCCGGAGCCCGAATCGATTCCCGCGCCTACGCCAATGTCCTCCGCCCGCTGGCCGAGGCCGGCTATCTGGTAGCGGTGCTGAAGGAGCCGTTCGGGTTTTCATTGCTGGATGCTGATCATGCAAAGAAGGTTCTCGATGTTCACCCCGAGATCACCGATTGGGTAATTGGTGGTCACTCCCTTGGTGGCAGCACGGCCGCCTCGCTCGCAGACAAAGACGAACGTGCTAAGGGCTTGGTGCTGTTCGCCTCTTACCCGGGGGAGCCGCTGGTCCGTGACGATCTGAAGGCCGTATCCATATCTGGAACCGCGGATGGATTCACGACGCCTGCCGACATCGAGGCCTCCAAAGGGAATCTTCCGCCAGCCACCTCTTATGTCGTGATCAATGGAGCAGTACACAGCTCATTCGGGGACTACGGCGAGCAGCCGGGCGACGGCATAGCGACCGTCGATCGAACTACAGCACAGGCTGAGATCAACAAGGCGACCCTGGGGCTGCTTGCATCGCTGGCACCTCCGCCGCCCCCACCTCCGAAGAAGAAGTAGCCAGCAGCCGCGGAACAGCGCTAGTTTTGAGCCGCTCGCGCATCGCGCGCGGGGATCCGACGTCGTCGTCACTCTTCGCGAACGAAAGGCGTGTTCGCTCATCGCTCCTCCGATCGTCGGGCGCGCGATTCACCGACGCTCGCAGCTACATTCCGGACAGGCTCTCCCTAGGATCTGGGTATGAGCGAGACGGGTCTGAAACTTGCCCAGGACAAGATGGCGGCTGCTGGGATCCACCAACAGGCCATCGATGTCTTCACCCACTATTACCGGCAACTGGAAGAAGGTGTGAGCGGGTTCATTCCCGAAGACAGCATCGAGCCTCTCCTCGATCCCAGCATGCTGAGCGACACCGCAGTGAGCGAGGAGGATGCCGCGGCCGCGCTGGAAAGGACCGTGATCATCAAGCTGAATGGCGGTCTTGGTACTTCGATGGGGATGGAGAAGGCCAAGTCGCTGCTGCCGGTACGCAACGGCAAGAGCTTCCTGGACATCATTGTTGATCAAGTACGAGCTGCCCGTGCCGCGTACGGGATCCAGCTACCGCTGCTGTTCATGAACAGCTTCCGAACTCACGAAGACACCCTGGCCGCGCTGGCGCCTTACGATGATCTTGCTGTGGCTGGGCTCGATCTTGGCTTTCTGCAGAATCAGGAGCCCAAGCTCCGGGCCGACGACCTGACCCCGGCGACCTGGCCGGCCGACCCGAGTTTGGAGTGGTGTCCACCGGGACACGGTGATCTCTACACCGCACTCATTACATCGGGGATGCTGGATCGTCTCGTGTCGTTGGGATACCGCTACGCCTCGGTGTCGAATTCTGACAATCTCGGTGCCGCGCCGGATGCGACAATCGCAGGCTGGTTCGCCTCCACGGGCGCGCCGTACGCAGCGGAAATCTGCCGTCGTACTGCGGCGGATCGCAAGGGCGGACACCTGGCGATCCGCAAGTCCGACCGGCGGCTGATCCTGCGGGACACGGCACAGACACCAAAGGACGAGATGCACTATTTCACCGACGAGTTCCGTCATCCGTTCTTCCATACCAACAATCTGTGGTTCGATCTCGAGGCGTTGGCCCGCACCCTGCGAGAACGGAAGTCGGTGCTGGGTCTGCCGTTGATCAAGAACGAGAAGACAGTCGACCCTGCCGACTCGTCCTCGCCAAAGGTCATCCAGATCGAGACGGCGATGGGTGCCGCCATCGAGGTCTTCGAGGGGGCAACCGCCATCAGAGTCGGCCGCGAGCGATTCCTACCGGTCAAGACCACGAGTGACCTGCTGGTGTTGCGCTCTGATGCCTATGAGTTGGAAGCGGACGGACGGCTGACCAAGGCCGCTGATCCAATCCCGGTCGCCGATCTCGACAGCGACTACTACAAGCTCATCGGAGACTTTGATCAGCGATTCCCGGCAGGTGCGCCCTCACTCAAGGAAGCGCGATCTATCGAGATCAATGGGGATTGGACCTTTGAGGCAGGCGTACACGTGATCGGTCAGGTAACCCTGGAGGATCCCGGCGCACCTCAGATCATCGCTGCGGGTTCGGTTCTCGAGGATCAAGGAGCGTCGGCGACCGGGTCATAGTGCTATTAGCGCTGCGGGTCAGCACTACCGCCAAATGACGCTGAGTGTGGCAGCAGCAGCTGCCCGGGCTACGGCCGACGCCGTCTGAGCATCCACGTCGATGAGCACGAGGGCTCCGTCAGGACTGGGACCAGCCCGCTCGTCCGGCAGATCCGGGATCGTCACGACTCGCGCCCCAGCGGCGACGACGACGGCCTCCTGGGCATCGGTATTCGCGGCGATGACATCGACCACGTCGCCAGGTCTCAGCAAGGCCCCCAGTGCAGCGTCGCCGAGTCTCAGCGGCGCGATGACATGACCAGGGGAGACGCCGGTACGCGGCGCAACCGAACTCAGCTGGGTCATCATCTGGTTCTCGGCCACCGGCGCCGCCAGCATCCTGCCGATCAAAGCGTCTGGATCGGTGAGCGCGCCCCTAGGTGCATCGGATGCGGCGACTCGGTCGAGCACGAGATCAGCAGCAGACACGACTGTCCCACCCGGCAGTTGGGACCTCGCCTTGACCACGGTGATCATGGCGGGGCCTTCCGGTGCCGCGGCCGAGATTCCTGTGAGCACTGCGGCGACGGCGGCCAGCACGGCGAGCTTTCTGCGGTGCCAGGATGCAGCACGAGCGAGTGCCTGAAGCGGCCGACGCCGAGCGGACTCTATCGACGGCATTGGCACCGTGGCAGATGTGCCGATAACTCAATGATCATGCCTAGAGGCTAAGGACGCGCAGCCAAATCGGGCGCGTTGCCCACAGGTCTAGCTGGCGGTGGTCTTCTGCCCTGTGGATGATGCTCCACTGCCTGATGGCTGCTTCCCGTTGCCGGAGCCGTTGGACGTTGCAGATGCACCAGCTGGCTCTTTCTTGTCCGCGGACTTGGTCTCGGTCTTCTTGTCTGAGGAGCTCGAGTCGCCATCAGAATCGCTCTTCGATGCGTTGCGGCTGTCCGTGCGGTAGAAACCAG
>DASRJV010000316.1:0-10064 GCA_035649295.1 Propionibacteriaceae bacterium | reverse complement strand
GAACTCAGCTGGGTCATCATCTGGTTCTCGGCCACCGGCGCCGCCAGCATCCTGCCGATCAAAGCGTCTGGATCGGTGAGCGCGCCCCTAGGTGCATCGGATGCGGCGACTCGGTCGAGCATGAGATCAGCAGCAGACACGACTGTCCCACCCGGCAGTTGGGACCTCGCCTTGACCACGGTGATCATGGCCGGGCCTTCCGGTGCCGCGGCCGAGATTCCTGTGAGTACTGCGGCGACGGCGGCCAGCACGGCGAGCTTTCTACGGTGCCAGGATGCAGCACGAGCGAGTGCTTGAAGCGGCCGACGCCGAGCGGACTCTATCGACGGCATGGGCACCGTGGCAGATGTGCCGATAATTCAATGATCATGCCTAGAGGCTAAAGACGCGCAGCCAAATCGGGCGCGTTGCCCACAGGTCTAGCTGGCGGTGGTCTTCTGCCCTGTGGATGATGCTCCACTGCCTGACGGCTGCTTGCCGTTACTAGCGCCGTTGGACGCTGCCGACGCGCTAGCCGGCTGCTTGTCGGCCGGCTTGGTCTCGGCCTTCTTGTCGGAGGAGCGGGAGTCGCCATCGGAATCGCTCTTCGACCCGCTGCGGCTGTCGGTCCGGTAGAAACCAGAACCTTTGAAGACCACGCCAACGGCGTTGAAGACCTTGCGCAGTTGACCGCCGCACGTCGGGCAGGTGGTGAGGGCCGGGTCAGTGAACTTCTGCACGGCTTCGAGGTCCTCGCCACACTCGGTGCAGCGGTACTGGTAGGTGGGCATCGGTGCCTTTCTCCCGAAGAGGCAGCCCGGCCCGCGGACGGTTCGAGCTGCAACTAGCACTCAAGCATACCGACTGCTAACGGTTTGCGGCTGCCGCTGCGCACGTTCGACAGTTGATCACCCGGGCGACACGTCGGCCATGATGCGGTCGAGTGTTCGCCGGCCCATCTGGGTCATTGCCGGGTTGCTGTCGACGTAGTACCAGACCACGCCCATCGCCTGCTCGAATGCCCATGCCTTACCGCGCTGCCAGTCGAGGTCATCGCATGCGAGGCGCTCACGGAACACCTGTCGTGGCTTGGTCTCAAGAAGATCCCAGGCCCCGACCAGATCGAGGGGCAGGGTCCGCAGGACCCAGACCACCGACATCGATGACCCCAACCAGGCGACCCTCCGAGACCAGCACGTTGCCCGGAATGAGATCGCCATGAGTCATGACATCAGCAGCGATACGCGGAAGCTCGCGAAACGCGTCCCACAGGCGGCGGAGCCGCGGAGTATCGAGGAGTTGCTCGCTGTGCTGGAAGCAGGTCTGCATCCATGCCTCGTGGGCATGCAGGTCTCCACCTCTGCCAGATCTAGCGAACGTACGCCCGAGGGTATCGATTGACCGCACTCCCTGAATAAACGTAGCCAAGTCCTCAGCGAATGCCATCGAGCTGCCGGGGTCGACCTCGGTGGCGGTCGTGCCAGACAGCCACGTCTGAACCGACCAGGGAAGTGGGAAGCCAGCTCCCGGGTCGCCGATGGCGACCGGCTCAGGGGTTGCGAAGGGAGTACGACCGAGCAATTCACGGGCCGCAGCGGCCTCAGATTCCAACAACCGCCGGGTCTCATCGACTCCGGCGGGTTGCAGAGGAAACCGGGCCGCTAGCTGATCGCCGACCCGGAAAAGGGCGTTCACTGTTCCTTGAGAGGCAAACTCGGTGATCGGTAGTCCCGACCATTCGGGGAATTGGTTAGCAATGAGCTCACGAACCGTCTCCACCCCAACGCTCAGCTGATCGGCATGCATGGCCACGGGCAGAGCATGACGCGGCATTCGAGGGTCCGCTGAGTATCTTGCCGTTCTGCAGCGCAGGTTCAGCCATAGGTGTTGACTTAGAGTTTGACGGTGCGTCGCATTCCTCGCTGGCCGATCTTCGCCGCGGTGGTGCTGGTTCTTGTACTCGGTGGCCTGACCAGCGTCGCGATCGCCAACGTCGGGAAGTCGTTTCCCGAGACGTCGGGGCGCCTGATGGTCTCTGGACTCAAGGGTCAGGTCGAAGTCCAGCGCGACTCCTATGGGGTGCCGCATATCTATGCCGACAATCCTGAAGATCTCTTCGCGGCGCAGGGGTATGTGCAGGCTCAGGACCGCTTCTATGAGATGGACTTTCGCCGTCACCTTGCGGCTGGGCGGCTGTCGGAACTCTTCGGAGCGTCCCAAGTCGAAACCGATGCCTACATCCGTACGCTCGGCTGGCGGCGGGTAGCTGAGCAGGAGCTGGCGCTGCTCGCACCGTCGACTCGACGCTATCTCGACGCATACGCCGCTGGCGTGAACGCCTATCTCGGGGGCCGAACCGCGGCCGACCTCTCGTTGGAGTATTCCCTGCTCAGGCTGCAAGGTCTGCGGTACACCCCAGAAGCCTGGACAGCCGTCGATTCTCTGGCCTGGCTCAAGGTCATGGCCTGGGACTTGGGGTCGAACCTCACCCAGGAGACTGAGCGGGCGATCATCACCGGCAAAGTGGGTGCTGGGCGTGCCGCAAATCTCTATCCCAGATACCCGCTGGAAGAGGACTTCGCACCCATTGTCAGGCGGGGAGACGTTGTGGGGAAGGCATTTGATCCCACCGCCAGCCGATCATCGGCACGACCGCTTCCCGACGAGCTGAGCGATGATCAGTTACGCAAGGCAACAAATGCCCTGGAGGGAATAGCGAAGATCAACCGGGCGATTCCGGGACTCGGCTCTGCTTCTCTCCAGGCCGGGACGGGTTCCAACTCCTGGGCGGTGGCCGGTTCCCGCACCGAAAGCGGAGAGGCGATCTTGTCCAACGACCCACACCTGGCCACCTCGATCCCATCTCCGTTGGCCCAAGTCGGCCTGCACTGCCGCACAGTCTCCGAAGCCTGCCCATTCGACGTCTCCGGATTCAGCATGGCCTCCATGCCCGGGGTGGTCATCGGCAAGAACACCAAGATCGCCTGGGGCATCACCACCAGCTACGTCGACGTTCAGGATCTGTACCTGGAGGATGTGCGCGGCGACACCGTCCGTGAAGGCGACACTTATCTGCCGCTGCATGCGATCACCGAGGAGATCCATGTCCGCGGCGAGGACCAGCCGCGGATCCTTCGCATCCGCTCCTCCCGGCATGGACCGCTCCTCTCCGACGTGGACCAGCGCTTGCAGGAGGTCTCGGCCGGCAGATCCAATCCGAGCACAGCTCAGTACGCGGTTGCGCTGAGCTGGACGGCCCTGCAGCCGGGCCGCAGCATGGATGCTTTGCTCGCCATCGACCAGGCTCAGAACTTCGCGGAGTTTCGCGACGCGGCGGCGTTGCTGAGCGCTCCCTCCCAGAACCTGCTCTACGCAGACACCGACGGCAACATCGGTTATCAACTGTCAGGCGCGGTTCCGCTTCGCCGGAAGGGAACCGGTATGAAGCCGTCGCCAGGTTGGGACGAGCAGTACAACTGGGATGGCCGCATCCCGTTCGCGAAGCTGCCTTATGTGTACAACCCACCTAGCGGCTTTCTGGTCGCCGCCAATCAGCAGGTGATCGGAGCTCAATACCCTTATCCGCTGGGCTCGACCTTCTCGTACGGGTGGCGCAGCCAAGAGATCATCGACAGATTGCGCGAGGCTCCGCTGCTGAGCCTGGACAGCGCCGAACAGATGTTCTACGACGACACCATCCGGGTGGCGGCGGAACTGGTGCCGATCTTGCTCAAGATCAAAGTTCCGGATCCTTGGGTGGTGGAGGGTCAACGCACGCTGGTCGGCTGGGACTACTCGGCGGCCAAAGATTCTGCGGCAGCGGCGTACTTCAATGTCGTCTGTCACAACATCTTCAAGCTGACCTTCCGCGACGAGTTGCCCGAGGAAGACCTCTGGCCGACCGGCGGCGACCGCTGGTACGCGGTGCTGACGATCTTGACCAAGCAGGTCAGGAATCCGTGGTGGGATGACGTCAGGACGCCCGACAAGATCGAGACCCGGGACGACATCTTGTTGGCCGCCATGACGAATGCTCGCAAGGAGATCACTTCACTGATGGCGCGAGACACCGATCAATGGCAGTGGGGCAAGCTGCATACGGTACGGCTGCAGAACCCGACGCTTGGAAAAAGCGGGATCAAGCCGATCGAGAACCTGTTCAATCGCGGTCGGTATCAGGTCGATGGTGGACCGGCGGTGGTCAACGCCATGGGCTTCGACGACCGTCAGGGTTATGCCGTGACGACCGGCCCGGCGATGCGCATGCTTGTCGATCTTGGTGATCTCGACGCATCGCGCTGGGTGAACCAAAGCGGCGTATCCGGACACGCATTCCATCGTCACTACGACGATCAGACCGAGGTTTGGGCTAATCAACGACTTTGGCCGTTCGTCTCCTCTCGGGCCGCGGTCGACGCGCGTACCACCACACGCCAGGAGCTCTTGCCCAGCGGCTGAGAGGCTTCCACATCCAGAAGTTTGCTCATGATCCAAACTGGTGCAGTGATTCGTCGCCGAGTGGTCGCCCACGGTCTAGTACAAGGAGTGTTCTTCCGTGACACCTGTCGTCGGCAGGCTTCGGCGCGTCGGGTGTCTGGATGGGTGACCAACCGTGAGGACGGCGCAGTAGAGGCTGTATTCGAGGGTGAGCGTTCCGCAGTTCAGGCAATGATCGACTGGGCTCGCAGCGGGCCTTCCCAGGCGTATGTGACCAACCTGGAGATTATTGACGAAGAACCACGCGGCGAGCGCGGGTTCTCGGTTCGCTGATCATGAACGTGAAGCTCATAGATTGCAGAGGACCGACGGCTCGCAGGTGATCATGCGGGTCGGTGTGACGATCACATCGACGCGGTGGTCCCAGGCGTGTACCGGAATCGTTTCCAGTACCTCGTCGTCATTGAGCATCACCCAAACCGGAGCACTCTGCGAGGCGTGCCGCAGAGCCCGGTCGTACCACCCACCGCCACGACCGAGACGGTCGCCGTGCAGGTTGGCAGCCAATCCGGGGCAGATGATCAGTTCTGCTTCGGGGAGTTGCTCGCTGGGTACCACCTCGCCGGTCGGCTCCAGGATCGAGTAGGCCCCGATCCGGAGCGAATCCGGGCCCTCGTACGCTGCCCATGCTGGTTTGTCCAGTCGGCCGCCGATCGGGTGCGAGAGCACCGGCAGCAACACGCGGACTCGATTGGCCGCGAGCCAGGCAACCAGTTGCAGCGTGCCCGGCTCTGAGCCACTGGAAAGATACGTTGCGACGGTATCCGGAATCCGGTCCGCCAGCGCAGACTCGATCAGCGACATCCGCGAGCCGTCGTGAAGCTCGCGCTGTTGCTTGGTACGGGAGTCGCGCCGGAACAGGATGGCTTTCCGGAGCGTTCGCTTAGCCCCAGCGATCGCGGCCGCGTCGATTGCCGCCATCGCCGCAAGGTCCGCGGCCTCGGGCTGGGTTTGCACGGACCCAGCGTAGTCGCGCTGACGGCCCAAACGGCTTGCGGCGCGCCAGCGTGTCGGCACCCATGATCATCTTCTTCCATCTTTCAAGAGCTGCCCGAGCGCAAGGTCCGAGCCATCCCAGGTGGGCAGCATTACTGTGTGGAGCATGCCGTTGTTCACCCGTAAGAGAACCTCTGAACCGCAGCATGGCGCAGCGGGACTTGACCCGCTGCCCGAGCCGCCGGAGCCGGATCGTGGCCAGCTCCGATCGATGCAGGCTCACCGCCAGTATCTGCTCAGTTGCGTGAACCCGCTCCGGCCCTTCCGTCAGCACATACTCGACGCGGTCGGTTTGAATATCTGCGAAGACATCGTCTCTATGATCGATCTCCCTCGATTCGACAATTCGGCCATGGACGGCTACGCCACCCGTGCCCAGGATGTGGAGGAAGCCAGCCAGGAGATGCCGCTCAGCTTGCCGGTCGTCGGTGAAATCGCCGCCGGTAAAGCGGCGATGCACCGGCTGTCCCCGGGAACCGCGATGAAGATCATGACGGGAGCGCCGGTGCCTCTCGATGCCGACACCATCGTCCCGTACGAGAACACCGATCGTGGCGAGACGGACGTCAAGGTCTTTGTATCCAGCGCGCCGGGCCAGCACATCCGTCGAATCGGCGAGGACATCAAGGCCGGCACTCAGTTGTTAAGAGCTGGTGATCATCTGGGTCCGCGTGACATTGGGGTGCTGGCGGGCATCGGTCGTGACAAAGTGTTGGTCCGGCCGCGACCACGAGTTGTCGTGATCTCCACTGGATCCGAGCTCGTCGATCCCGGACTCGAGTTGAGCAACGACCAGCAGATCTTCGATTCGAACTCCTACATGCTGGCGGCTGCTGCCAAAGCCACAGGCGTCCAGGTCTTTCGGGTCGGCCAGGTCAGTGATGATCGAAATGAGCTGAAGCGACTGATTGCTGATCAACTGCTGCGAGCCGACCTGATCTTGACGACTGGCGGGGTCAGTCAGGGTGACTTCGACATTGTGAAGGCTGTGATGCCCGAGATGGGTCCGTGCGACTTCGCGCAGGTCGCCATGCAGCCTGGCAAGCCGCAGGGCTTTGGATTGATCGGCTTCGACCGGGTGCCGATGATCATGCTCCCTGGCAACCCGGTGAGTGCCTTTGTCTCGTTCGAGGCGTTCGTGCGGCCTGTCATCCGGAAGCTGATGGGAGTGCGGCCCTATGTGCGGCGAGTGGTGAGATGCCAGGCGGCGCACGACATGACCTCTATTTCGGGTCGGACGCAGTTGGCCCGCGGCATTGTCAATCTCGATCCGCTGGGTGATCGCCAGGTAGAACTTGCGGGTGGACACGGCTCCCACTTGCTCGCCGATCTTGCCCGATCGAATGCTTTGGTGATCTTGCCCGAGGAAGTCGAGTTCGTTGCCGCCGGGCAGGACGTCGACGTGTGGCTGCTTGACGAGTCGCCGGGATGACTTAGGGGCAAGCGTGAGCGAAGATCTTTTCCCGCACCTCAGCGCGACCGGCGACGCCCGAATGGTTGATGTTTCCGATAAGGCGGTGACTGCTCGTTCAGCAACCGCGGCTGGTCGAGTGTTGCTAAGCGCCGGCTGCGTGGCAGCCCTTCGAGACGGCTCTGTGCCAAAGGGCGACGCGCTCGCAGTGGCCAGGATTGCGGGTATCCAAGCGGCCAAGAAGACTCCTGATCTCATCCCACTCTGCCATCCACTGTTCATCAGTGGAGTCGACGTCACAGCGGAGGTGACCGACGATGGCGTGGAGATCAGTGCAACTGTCAAGACCACCGAGCGGACTGGAGTAGAGATGGAGGCCCTGACCGCGGTCGCTGTCGCCGGACTTGCAGTGATCGACATGATCAAGGCGATTGATCGCGCCGCGGTGATCAGCGACGTACGCGTGCTGTCCAAGGCAGGAGGGCGCCGCGGGAACTGGTCTCGTGAGGACGATTCATGATCAAGAGTGCATTGGTGATCACTGTCTCGACACGAGCAGCGGCCGGGATCTACCGTGACCAGTCGGGCCCCATTATCGTGGCGGCGCTTGAAGATCTTGGCTTCGCGGTTGCGGGTCCGGTCGTAGTGCCCGACGGAGATGCTGTCGGTGCGGCGCTGCGCGATGCCGTGGCGGCAGGCCACGCTGTCGTGATTACGACCGGCGGTACTGGGCTGAATCCTCGTGACCACACACCTGAGCAGACCAGGGGAGTGGTCGATCTCGAGGTTCCACACCTGGCTGCGGCGATCGCCCGGTACGGGGCTGATCATGGTGTGCCGACGGCGGTGCTGAGCCGGGGGATCGCTGGCATTGCGGATCGCACTTTGATCGTGAACCTTCCCGGGTCGAGCGGGGGCGTTCGAGACGGGATGGCTGTGCTGGGCCCGGTACTGAAGCACGCGGTCAGCCAGTTGGCAGGTGGAGACCACTGAGATGACCAGCCTGGAGCAGCCGTCACAGGGATTGACCGGGCTGGGAGGCTCCGGTCGTCACCACTGGCCCGTCACTTTGCGGCATGGTCCTGTGACCCTGGCCCCGCTGCGCCACCGGGACCGAGCGGCATGGGAGCGAGTGCGTCGCGAGAATGCGAGTTGGCTGCGACCGTGGGAGGCGACTCTCCCTCCCGGCTCACAGATCGGCCCATCGACGTACGCGGGACTGGTCCGGTCGTTGAGCCGCCAGGCCCGAGAGGGACGGATGCTGCCATGGCTGGTGTTCTACGAGGATGCGTCGAACCGGTCGAAGCCGCGACTGGGGGGCCAGCTGACCGTCAGCGGGATCGTGGGTGGCTCGGCGTCCTGGGGTCAGATTGGCTATTGGATCGACCAGCGCCTGGCGGGGCGCGGCATCATCCCAACTGCTGTGGCGCTGGCCGTCGATTACTGCTTCCAGGTCATGTCGCTGCATCGAATCGAGATCGCAATCAGACCTGAAAACACCAAGAGCCTTCGCGTGGTAGCGAAGCTGGGCTTCCGCCCGGAGGGCCTCCGGCCGCGGTATCTGCATATCGATGGCGACTGGCGTGATCACCTGGTCTTTGCACTGAATTCCGAAGAGGTGCCGGAGGGACTCATGCGGCGCTGGGAGAACCTCCGCCAGCGCTGACCACATGCGTCACATCCGTTTCTTGCGACACACCGCTCAAGATCACCTAAGGAGCCCGGCCGCCCCCGTACCGTCTGGGTGTGGGGACCACCGGTGTGATTTTCGCTGCCATCGCAATCGCGTGGCTGGCGTATCTCGTACCGCATTTCGTACGTCGGCGCGACGACGATGAACTTCTGGAGGATTCCGATCCGGCTGATCGCTTCTCCGACTCGATGCGCATCGTTCGTCATGGCACCGCTCCGCTTCTTGATCAAGATCTAGAAGAGATCGCATCCTTCGAAGTGTCCACGCCGCAGACCCGGCGGGCTGCTGTCAACGATCTGCGTCGGCTGGGACGGCTTGCCGCGTCCAGGCGGCGTCGCGTGCTGCTGGTGTTGATGGCGGCGCTGAGTGCAGTGATTGGCCTGTGTGCAGCGCACCTTATCCCGTGGTGGAGTACCGCCATCCCCGGAGGGCTGCTGCTGATCTTCATCGTGGTCGCGCGGATCAGCGTTCGCGTCATGCTGAGACGACTCGATCGGCGCTATCGCGAAATCCGCCAAGGCAACAACGAGTCGACCATCTTTCTCAGCAGAAAGGATTTCGCGAAGAGCGGGATAGCGATTCCTCCGACGAGCGGGACTGCCGACGTGGCGGGAAAACCTGGAACGCTGTGGGATCCCATTCCGATCACCATGCCGACTTACGTTTCCAAACCGCTGGCACCCCGGACGGTTCGAACCATCGACTTGTCAGGCCCCGGGACGCCGTCCTCAGCCTGGCACGAGCCGCCTGTCACAGCGGACGCGCCGGAGTCGGCATCCGACTCACCTCCAGCAGACGAAGGCGGCGAAGAGCGCAGGATTGCGTCTGCCTGACGGTGGTAAAGTCGCCGTGCTGATCGGCCCACCCCGATCCGCGGGGCTATGGCGCAGTCGGTAGCGCGTCTCGTTCGCAACGAGAAGGTCAGGGGTTCGAGTCCCCTTAGCTCCACCAGCTTAATATCGGTTTGACTAGGGCATTTGTTCTCTTGGCAGGCGGGCAGGACTGCTCATGTATTTCTCGCGTGTGCCCCGGTGTTGCAGTAGTTGAGCTGTTCGGCCCACCAGCGCGTGCCACAGAAAGGCGCCATGCAGACGGGGGATGAGTGGATCGCCGATAGGGTCGTGACCCGCGACGGACGGGTGGTGCCGATACGTGCGACGGCACGCCGCCCGCACTGGGCTGACCTGCCTACGTCTGCCCGAGAGGCGATCGCGTTCCGGCTGGGCTCAGAGGTCATAGGCACCTCCTCGACAGGCATCGGGTTCACGCCGGGATTCGCGTCTCGTCTCGACCTGGCGAATGGGCGACGCGTATTCGTCAAGGCGGCCTCGGACGCCGACGATGCCAGATACGGATGGGGGTTGTCGGAGGCCTACCGCGAAGAAATCCGCAAGCTGCGCGCGCTGCCTAGCGACCTACCGGCTCCTGCCCTGCTGTGGACTGTGGACCACGACATCGCAGGTGTGCGGTGGGTGATCCTGTGTTTCG
>DASRJV010000315.1:0-3270 GCA_035649295.1 Propionibacteriaceae bacterium | reverse complement strand
GCGGTCGACCTCAACGATCCGCTCGCAGCAAGCGTGCAGTGCCGTGGTCAGTCCGGCACCGAAGCTGCCGGTGCCTTCGATGGCCCACAACGTCGCGTCGTGGCGCCGCCCGAAGCCGATCAGCTGGCGGTAGCCAGCCGGATCGGTGGGAACCGTCAAATGCTCCAAGACGGCGCCCGTCGCGCCGACCGCCGCCGCGGTGTGGGTGTCGTTGTGGGTGTCGACGCCGATCACGACGTCACGATCTTGATGGAGAGCCAGCATCGGTTCGCTCCTTTGGGTGAGAGCGGACATCGATCCCGGCCCAGCGACGTTGCGGCAAGACTGTGATGAGCCACACCCGGAGGCGGACAAGCTTTTGATCAGGCCAACACGACGGCCGGGTCCGGCGCCAGGAGCAAGGACGGACAAGTCTCATTCAGGGCACCATCAGCTGGGCCGATCAGTTTTTGGGTCACGTCCATGCCGCTGGCACCAGTCTCAGACGACGCATCGCCGAAACCGGTGGATCCACACTCACAGTCAGTTTTCAACTGCCGCTAAAGGGACGCTTCTATGTCCTGTCAAGTGGTTGCGGTCAGCGCCTCAAGCTGGCGAAACAGTTGTCGGGCGACATAGCGCTTCAGGCACCGCTTGATGTCGCGGATGGTCTTGCCCTGAGCGAGGCGACGCTGGACGTAATCCTTTGTGGTGCTGTCTTGACGCATTCTGACCAGCACGATGGTGTGGAGCGCGCGGTTGAGCTGTCGATCTCCAGACCTGCTCGAGCAGCTGCGGGGCAGTTTTCAGGTGCCGTCGACAATTGAGATTCAGGATTTGTCATGACATGGAAAAGAGTCACAGCCTCCACGTCTTGCCGCAACGTCGCTCGGGCCGGGATCGATAGTCCGGCACCGAAGCTGCCGGTGACTTCGATCGCCCACATCGTCGCGTCGTGGCGCCGCCCGAAGGCGATCAGTTGGCGGTAGCCAGCCGGATCGGCGGGAACCGTCAGATGTTCCAAGACAGCGCCCGTCGCGCCGACCGCCGCCGCGGTGTGGACCACGGCACTGTTGGCTCGATGCGAGCGGATCGTTGAGGTCGACCGCCCGCAACGGCCGGCCCGTCGTGGCGGGGTGAAGAGTGACGAGATCGACGCTGTGCGGGCGGCCCGGCAGGCTGGAGTACTAGCTTCCGCCGACCGGGCGAAGGCCACCGCCGCCACGAGCCCGAGCAGCAGGGTGAGAAGGCCCAGCCCGTTCCTTCTCAATCAATCTGGTCATCGTTGGAACTCGCCGCGTTCGGGTGCCCCAAGACTTCCGCCCGCAACGCCTGGTCACGACGGCGGCGAACAAGCAGCACGGCGCTGCGGTAGAGCGCGGATCGCGTCATCCTTGCTAGAAACGCAAGGGAGTGATGGGATCAGCCATGCCACCCTCACGCGGACCGGTGGACGGGCAGAAGAAGCAGAAGCGAGCAGAGAGGGGCTCGCGACGGGTGACCCGGAGCGAGCTTCGCCGTCAGGTGCTCGCTGTTGCGGCCGATGTTCCATTGTTTGTGATCGCGCCGTTGGTTCGGCGGTGGCACTGTCGGTGGGGGGCGATGCCTACTGAGGTCACCTCGGCGATGCCCGGCGACGACCTGCTGCCACGTGCTCAGTACAGGTGCACCAGGGCGATCACTATCGACGCGCCGGCGAGAGCGGTGTGGCCCTGGTTGGTCCAGGTCGGTTGTCGCCGCGCCGGCTTCTACAGCAACGACCTGCTCGACAACCTCGGGCAGCCGAGCGCCCGCGAGATCGTGCCGGAGCTCCAGGACCTCGATGTCGGGCAGTGGGTTCCTATGTCTCCGACACCGTCAGACTCAACCGCGTTCAGCGTCGACAGCTTCGAGGTCAATCGGTGGCTGCTGTGGCGCAAGCCGGACAGCACCTGGGCCTGGTCGTTGACCGAGCTCGACGACAGCAGAACACGTCTCCTCACCCGCGTACACGCGTGTTACGACTGGGGAAAACCCGCGTCTGCCCTTCTGGCAATCGTGCTCATGGAGTTCGGCGACTTCGCCATGATGCGAAGGATGCTGCGCGGCATCAAAGAAAGGGCCGAGACGCTGCATCGGCAAAACCCGTGAGTCTTAAGCTCGAAGTTTCGTGACGGCCGTTCACCCGATCTCGATAATTGTTTGCGATATCTCAGAGCCCCTCACTGGACACGAGCGGCTGAGTCAGCAATGTAGAAGCCGCCAGTGACCCTGACTACGTCGCCTCTCCTGGTGTCGCTCGATAAAACAGGATGGCCAACAGCAGCGCCGCGACTAGGAACACGCCTACGTAGCCGACGATCCCAATGTTGCGGAGCTGCATGTCGCCGACCATGACTCCGCTGAGTCCGCCAAGAGCGAGGACGCCGCTGGCAATCATCAGAACGCGAATCGACGTGGTGAGACGACTCCCGCCGAAGACCGGCGCGGCGCACAACACCGACAGCGGGAAGAACACGTCCCAGGCGAGGATATCGAGGGCGTACGCGACCGATGGCCACTTGAAGTCCAGCAGAGCTAGCCACGACTGCCCGGCGAACGCGGCTTGATGGCTTACGGTCAAGATCACAAAGTGCAGGCTGCAGGTGAGTCCGGCAAGCAGACCCATGAACACAACCGCCATCAGACTGAACGTCTTAGTCTCCGGTGACGCCCAAGCGTGCACCGCAACCATCAGCGCGACCATGAAAGGCATCATGAGGATGATCAGGATCTCAAGAATCGAGAACAACGGATCGCCTATCGGTTGCTGCTGCGACTGCAGCGACACCAATCCTGCGACGAGCGTGATGGCGTAAACGACCACTAGGAACACCGTTCCGGCGGCAGACACGATTCCGAGTCTGCGAGCGATTACGGTGAACTCAGGTGCCACGGCGACTTTCCCCTCTTCGCTCGACGACACTCAACGGCCGCAACTTACGCCGTGCAGTCCCCGAAAGCAGCGGCACGTGACCAGAAGGATTGAGAATTGCCCACTTCTGGTGAGAACCGACGGCGGTTGAAGTGCGCTGCCCGCCACCGCCGAGGGATATTTTCGGTATAACCAGGATTATCTGGAACTCATACGGCACGACTATTGCCGTGGCCAAAGCCCTCTCTCTCGGGGTCGTCATGCCTCACGGCGGTCTGTTTCGCGCGGGTGCGTCGAGAAGACCATCCGGCAGTGCCTGATTGAGCAGGACCGCGTGGAGGCCGTGATCCATCTGTGCTCGGCCGTAATCAGCATGCGCGGGATGGTGTGTGCGTCAC
>DASRJV010000314.1:0-4148 GCA_035649295.1 Propionibacteriaceae bacterium | reverse complement strand
AGCTACTGGCCAGTGGTGCACTGGACGATCCCACAGGGACGGCCAAGGACGACATCACGCTCGAGCTGGAACAGCTGGCTTCCACATCTGATGTCGAGAACGAGCTTGCTCGGATGAAGGCAGCCCTGGGCGCCGGTCCAGGGGCCGCACCTCAGGCGATCGAGGGTCAGCAGCCTCCGGCTCCGGCTCAGCAGCCTCCGACTCAAGCCGCGCAGCAGCCCAGCCTGGATGCGCAATCCCCGCGGGAATACCAGGCCCCACCCAGCCAAGATCAGGAGGCGCCCCCGGCCCAGCCACAGGGTGACCTGCGATGATCGTTCGCATCCTGAACGAGGGTCAATGGCACTTGACCGACGACGCCGTACGCGGGCTCAACTCTTTCGATGACGCCGTCGAGCAGGCAGTCAATACCGGTGATCAAGAGCAGCTGACGAAAGCTCTGCACACGCTGCTCGACCGGATCCGGACAACCGGGACCCGGGTGCCGGACGAAGAACTAGCGGACTCCGATTTGATCTTGCCGGATGCCGATTCAACGCTCGAAGAAGTGCAGCAGCTGCTGAGCGAGTCTGAAGAAGGTCTCATTCCCGGCGGAGCTGCCTAGGCCGGGCACACCTGCCTGCGCGCAGGTAGTTGTCGGTGTTAGTCGCGAGCCGTTTCACCAGGTAGATCGAGCATCCGCTGCAGCGCCGCCTTCGCGTACTTCTCAGTCTCCGGATCGACGGTGATCTGGTTGACGACATGTCCCTGAGCCAGGTTTTCCAGGGCCCAGACCAGATGCGGCAGATCGATCCGATTCATGGTGGCGCAATAGCACACATGCTGCTCGAGAAACACGATCTCTAGATCGGGATGATCATGCCCCAGTCGCTTGACCAGGTTGAGCTCGGTACCGATCGCCCACTTTGAGCCAGGCTCCGCCTGCTGGATGGTCTTGATGATGAACTCGGTTGAGCCGATGTGGTCCGACTTCAAAACGACCTCGTGCTTGCACTCCGGGTGGACCAGCACCCTGACGCCCGGAATCCGTGCGCGTACGTCGTCGACGGCCTGATCGGTGAACCGTCCGTGCACCGAGCAGTGACCCTTCCACAAGATCATCGTGGCGGCTTGCAGCTCCGCCACCGTCAGGCCGCCGTTGTACTGATGCGGGTCGTAGACCACGCAGTCGTCCAGGCTCATGCCCATCTGCAGCACCGCGGTGTTGCGGCCCAGGTGCTGGTCGGGGAGGAAGAGCACTTTCTGGCCGCGGTTCAGAGCCCACCTGAGCACCGACTTCGCATTCGATGATGTACAGACGACACCGTCGTGCTTTCCGCAGAAAGCTTTGATATCGGCTGAGGAATTCATATAGGTCACCGGCACGGTGACATCCGCGACTCCGGCGTCAGCGAGTACGTCCCAGGCGTCCTCAACCTGGGCGAGTCTTGCCATGTCGGCCATCGAGCATCCAGCGGCCAGGTCGGGCAAGATCACCTTTTGTTCTGGAGCTGTCAAGATGTCGGCCGACTCGGCCATGAAGTGCACACCACAGAACACGATGAACTCGGCGTTCGGGCGCGCTGCAGCGTCACGCGCGAGTTTGAACGAGTCGCCCGTGACATCGGCAAATTGAATGACTTCGTCACGCTGGTAGTGATGACCGAGGATGAATAGCCGGTCGCCCAAGGCCGCCTTGGCTCGCCGTGCGCGCTCCACCAGGCCGGGGTCTGAGGCTGGTGGCAGATCGCCTGGACACTCGACGCCACGCTCGGATCGCGGGTCGGACTCCCGCCCGAGAACGAAGAGCGACAGCGGCGTCCCAGACTTGAGGGGCGTGGACGTGGGGGTGCTCGTCACGGCACCAAATGTACCCAGCGCCCGCGTGAGGCCCGAACGCCACAACAGCTGCACAAGTCTGATGCCCGCTCTTTACGATGGCAGTCGCCATCGACGAGAGGAAACACCGAAGCGTGCGCATCCTGGTCGCCACCGATTCAATAGGCCCGCTGTCTTCGCGGCAGGCCGGCGAGGTGATTGCTTCGGGCTGGCTACCGGTGTCGGAGGTATCGGTCCTCCCAGTAGGAGATGCTGGGACTGGTTTCGTTTCGGCGTACGCCGATCTGATCGGTGTCACCACCTCATCGTGGGTGTCCGACGGCGTCACTGTCACGACCGCGCAGGGACCTGACACGAGCGTGGTGCAGGTCCTCGGACCGAATCACGGTCCTGGGATTCCCTATGAGCTATCGTCCCGGCCGATCGGTGAGGCCATCGGAACTCTTCTCGCCGGGCGGCGGACAGCATTTCGGATGCTGGTCGATCTGGCCGGACTCTGGGTCCACGACGCCGGCGCAGGCCTGCTCGCTGCGCTTGGTACAACTGCAGATCGGCCGCTCGATCGCGGCGTCGCGAGCCTTGACGGACTCAGCGAAGTCGACCTCGCGCCGGCTCGGGAGCTGGTGGGCGACACCGAGCTGATCGGTGTTGTGCCAGCTACACAGCTCAGCCAGCCGCTGCTCGGGTTGCGTGGCATCACTTCTCTTGCTGGACGGCAGGCCAAGGTGGAGCCGGAGCAAATGCTCCGGACCGACGCTGCTCTGGAAGCCTTCGCTCAGCTAGCGTCACCAGGCCATATGGCGACCCCCGGCGCCGGAGCCTGTGGCGGCCTCGGGTTCGCGATGCTCGCGCTGGGCGGGCAGTTGGGCACTGGTCCAGCTCTGGCGCTTGCTTCACCCACCGGGCAGCATGGGCTTCGGGGTGCGGACCTTGTCGTGACGGGATGTTCGGTCTTCGACTTCGCGAGCCGCGGCGGGGGAGTCGTCGCGGCGATGGCCGAGGCGGCGGCTGCCGCCCTCATCCCGTGCATCGTTATCGCCGGTGAAGTGCTCATTGGGTCACGCGAAATGCGCACTATGGGCATCGAGGCCGCGTACCCGGTGCGCGAGACGCTGGGCGACGATCCGGATGGCCAGATCGGCGACGGGGAGCTTGCCATGATCGCTCGAAGGGTGGCTCGCTCCTGGAGTTGGTGACGCGGCACACGTTCCCGCGGCTTGGACCGGCCAGCGAGCCCCCTTAGAATGACACACATGACGGCAACCGAGCAGACCTTCGAGACACCTGTTGCAGCACCGAGCGGCATCCTCTTGACCGACGGGGCGGCAGCCAAGGTCAAGGCGCTTCTGGAAGGTGAAGGTCGCGACGATCTTGCGCTTCGCGTGGCGGTGCAGCCAGGCGGCTGCTCTGGACTGCGTTACCAGCTGTTCTTCGACGAGCGCAGCTTCGAGGGCGACATCGTCAAGGCCTTCGGCGGAGTGGATGTCGTTACCGATCGGATGAGCGCCCCGTACCTGATGGGCGCGACGATTGACTTCGTCGACACGATCGAGAAGCAGGGCTTCACTATCGACAATCCCAATGCCACTGGATCGTGCGCCTGCGGCGATAGCTTCCACTGATCTGACCTAGACACGCGAACTCCCTGCCCGCGGGCAGGGAGTTCGTCATTGTTGCTGATCAAGACTCACGCCGCACGATGAAGCGCGGGGCGTTGGAGGTGACGAGGGTTTGGCCGCGCATCCGGCACCACGCCGCCAGGTCGGGCCCGGCGGCTGGATCGTCGGCGAGCAGCTCCATAAGTGAGCCCACGCTTACCTCCTGGATCCGTCGTGCCACTTCGATGATGGGTCGCGGGCACTTCATTCCGCGACAGTCAAGCGACAACCCATCGAAGGACGGCGCGACGTCGTTCACGACGCACCCACAGTCGCGCGGATTCCAGCCACGATCGGCGGCAGCACAGTCAGAAACTGATCAATCTCAGCGGCCGAAGTTGTCCAGGTGAGGCCGATGCGTACGTTGCCGTGAGTCAAGGCGCCCATAGCGGCCAGTACGTGGGAGGGATGTTCGCTGCTGGCGCTACAGGCGGACCCGCTCGCAACGGCAAAACCCGCCTTGTCCAGTTCCAGGGTGAGCGTCTCACCGTCCACGTAGAGGGCCGAAAACGTCAGCAGGTGCGGTACCCGGCGTAGCGGATCGCCGGCCACGTCGACATCGGGCACGCGTTGCACGATCCCCATCCGCAGCTGATCGATGAGATCATGCTGGCGTTCGCTGATCGTACGCCCAGACCGCAGCCAGCAATCCAGGGCGACAACCGCCGCATG
>DASRJV010000313.1:0-9153 GCA_035649295.1 Propionibacteriaceae bacterium | reverse complement strand
TACATCCCCGCGGAAATGATCATCGAGCGCGCGGGTCTGCGCTACTCGGTCCCGGCCCTCACTGCCATCGACCTGGCGACCTTCGAGTGCAGCGACGCCATTGATATCGCATTGCGGACGCGAGCAGCGACCCTGGCCGGCATGTATGAGGCGTTGCACATGACTCCTCACCGGGCGGGCAATCGGGAAAGGCTACAACTCTTGATCGACTCGCGGAGTGAGCCATGGTCGGCTGCGGAGCGCCTGAGCCACCGACTGCTACGTGCGGTGCAGATCAAGGGCTGGGAGACGAACTTGCCGGTGCGGGTAGATGGTCGAGTGTTCTATATCGACATCGCCTTCAAGCAGCAGAAATTAGCGATCGAGATCGACGGACGGCTGCATGAGACGGACGAGGACCTTTTCGAGTCGGACCGCTGGCGGCAGAACGCACTCGTGGCCGACGGCTGGCGAGTTCTCCGCTTCACTGTTGCGATGTTGCGCGATCACCCCGAGGTCTTTGTTGCCGCGATTCTTGACGCGCTTCACTGAAAACACATCGCGGCTGAGCCAAAAGCTCCCCATTTTGTGGCTTGACTGTCTGCGAGTGATGCAAAACCAGGGCGGCTCAGTCGTCCTCGGCGCCGGCGCCATCGGGGTCGATCTCATCGACGCTGCGGCCGGTGAGCGCCGAAAGCTGTTCAACAATTGTGCGGTAAACCAGGATGCGGAGGCCGCGGCGGGTCATTGCGCGGTGCTCTAGCGGCCTGCGATAGATCACAACCTGGCCCGGCTGATTCGCAGTGCCCTCGACCGCAGCAGCTAGCGGCACCTGATCACCGGACCACGGATGCGGCACATCCTCGATTCCAAAGGTGATTCCGACCAGGACGTCTGGACACTGCAGTCCCACTCGATCGACCGCATCACTTACAGCGTCACTGAAGAAGTCGGCCTTATTGGCCGGATGTGGTGGCTGAGCACGCCGCCTACTCAGTGCGTTTGGCAGTGCCAGCGGCCCGCGAAGCCCGCGGCCGTGACGGTCACGACGTCGGCTGGACACGTGAGCACTGTAGCTGGACACGTGAGCGGGGTAGTCGGACACGGCAGCGCTTCCCACGATCGAGCCCGCCCCCGGAGTACCGTCGGGCAGGTGAGGACGCGGCGCTGTTCACGAGCAGGCTGCCAGCGTCCGGCCACGTCGACCCTGACTTACGCCTATCGGGACTCCACCGCAGTCTTGGGTCCGCTGGCGAGTCAGGCGGAACCGCATTGCTATGACTTGTGCCAGCAGCACGCGCAGACGCTCTCTGCACCGCGAGGTTGGGAAGTGATCAGGCTCGTCGTTGAGGAGCAACCCAGACCAACAGCCGATGATTTGCTCGCTCTTGCCGACGCGGTGCGCGATGTCGGCCTGTCCTACGATCCGCCGACGACGGAGCCGCTGCAGCGGCGTACCGGCATGGTCGAGCTGGCGCGTCGGGGCCATCTGACCGTCCTTGCTGATCCTGGAGCGGGCTGAGTCCTCCGCATCGGAATGAGCGCGTTTCATGGGCTTCGCGAGGCTTAGCCCACATGTCGCCACCGCGCTACGGCCGAACCGTCTAGGATTCTCACGCGATGATCAAGCGGGGGATTTTTAAAGCCAACGACATTCGGGGAATCACCGAAGGCTCCGACCCGGAGTGGGATGCCGCCGGGTCGTATGCCATCGGTGCCGCACTGGTTGAGGTGCTGAATCTCAACACGGACCCCGGAGCGCTCGTGGTGGGTCGCGACATGCGGACCAGCGGCCCACAGATGGCAGCTGCCTTCATCGATGGCGTGCTGAGCCGCGGGGTCGATGTGATCGACATCGGCCTCGCCAGTACCGACCAGCTGTGGTTCGCCTCGGGCCGGCTCGACTTGCCGGGCGCCATGTTCACCGCTAGTCACAATCCGAGTGAGTACAACGGGATCAAGTTCTGCCTGGCAGGTGCGAAGCCGATCACTCCAGCCGCTCTAGCTGAGATCGCCGAGCGCGCCATCGCGGCTGAACCCCTGCCGGCGGTGGCACCAGGGCAGCGCTCTGAGCAGGACCTGCTGGCCGCATACGCAAACTATCTGCACTCCCTGGTCGACCTGACAAACATCCGGCGGATGCGCGTGGTGGCCGATGCCGGCAACGGGATGGCCGGGTTCACTCTGCCGGCCGTGCTAGGCGGGAATGATCTTGAGTTGATCGGGCTGTTCCTGGAGCTCGATGGCACCTTCCCCAACCATCCGCCGAATCCGCTGGTGCCCGAGAACCTCCTCGATGCCCAGGCGGCGGTCCGCGAGAAGTCAGCTGATCTGGCCCTCGTCTTCGACGGCGACGCGGATCGTTGTTTCATCATCGACGAGCGCGGCGAGGTAGTCAGCCCATCGGCGATCACCGCAATGATCGCCAGCCATGAGTTGGCACGTGAGCCGGGTGCCACCATCGTCTGCAACAAGATCACCTCACGCGTTGTCCCTGAAGTCGTGCTCGACGAGGGCGGCAAGATCGTCATCACCAGAGTGGGTCACACGTTTGTGAAAGCCGCCATGGCCGAGCACAACGCGATCTTCGGTGGCGAGCACTCAGCGCACTACTACTTCCGTGACTTCTGGGGAGCTGATACCGGTATGCTCGCGGCCCTCCACGTACTCTCGGCGGCGGGCCATTCCGACCGGCCGCTGTCAGAACTGGTGGCTCGCTTTGATCGCTACGCGGCGTCCGGAGAGATCAATAGCATCGTCAGCGATCAGCAAATGATCATGGATCGAGTGGCGACCGCCTTCGCCGGCCGCGGCGAGCAAGATCGAATCGACGGGCTGACCATCTCGGGCCCGGACTGGTGGGTGAACGTACGACCCAGCAACACCGAGCCGCTGCTCAGGCTCAATGTCGAAGCTGCGAACCGGGAGACGATGGAAGCTTTGCGTGACGAGACGTTAGGTTTGATCCGCGCCCAACGGAATCGAGTCGAGGAGGGATAAGCGTGGCGGTCGATCTGGCGCCGGAGTTGCTGGAGATTCTGGCCTGTCCCAACTGTCATGGAGCGCTCGCTGTTGATCATGACCGCGACGAGCTGGTGTGTCTGGCGGCCGACTGCGGCCTGGCCTATCCAGTGCGGCAACAGATTCCGGTGCTGTTGATCGACGAAGCCCGCCGTCCCGGCTCCCGTACCGATCGTCCGGGTACCTCACCTGGTCGGTGATGACAGTCTTCAACGACTCCTGGCTGGACGATCAGAAGGCGCTGGTCGGGGCCGATTCGATCCTGCGCCGGTTGGCCGAGGCCGGCGCCCGGGTCCGCCGAGAGACCGCCGATTCGGCGGAGCCGATCAGTCGGCTGCAAGAGCTGCCCCGCCCTAGAGCAGTGATCGCGGCTGGCACCGAGGCTCGCTTCATTCGGGCGATGCTGGAGCCTGTCTGCCCGGTTCCGTTTGTGGCCTGGCCCACACATGGCCTGCCCGGCTGGGTCGGTGCCCTCGATCTGGTGGTTGTGATGGCGAGCGAGAGCGCCCCGGCTGGCCTCATCGCCACCGTGCACGAGGCGGTACGCCGCGGTTGCCAACTGTTGATTGCATGCCCGCGACCCTCCATGATTTCTGAGCACGCGGCTTCCCGATCCACCATCGTGCTGCCGACCGCGACGGCCGATCCGCTGGCGGCGGCGATCGTGGTTCTGCATGGTTTGCACAGCATGCAGCTCGGACCAGAGGTCTATCCACAGCAGGTCGCCGACGCCATGGACAAGGTTGCCGAAGAATGTTCGCCTTTCGCCGACGTGTCGGAGAACCCGGCTAAGGATCTCGCCATGGGTCTGGCCGATGCGCAGCCACTCGTCTGGGGTGGCTCGGTGCTCGCAGCGCGGGCCAGTCGCCGGCTCGCCGAGGCACTCCGCGCGGCTACCGGCCGTGCCGCGCTCGCTGCCGATGCTGACGCACTGTTACCCATCCTCGACTCCACGCCAACCAGGGATCCTTTTGCTGACCCGTTTGAGGACCAGATATCAGTGGATCGACGGCCAACCCTAGTGCTGCTCGACGATGGGAACACCGAGAGCCTGATCCGTTCTGATCATCAACGCCTGGTCACAGCGGCGGAACGCAATGACGTACGCGTCTGTCCCATCGCGCACTGGTCAGGTTCCGACGTCGAGCGCTACGCGGCCTTGCTGCAGACCGGCATGTTCGCGGCGGTCTATCTGGCTGTGGGCCTTGGCCGCAGCCTAGAGCGCTGACAGCCACTCATTTCTGGGGCAGGATTTCCCTGTGAGTGCCGAAGGCGGGACCAGAGCGGTCATTGCGGCCTTGCTCGCCAATTGCTTCATCGCGGTGACCAAGTTCGGCGCATGGATACTCACCGGGGCTTCCTCGATCCTGGCAGAGGCGATCCATTCTGTCGCAGATGCTGGCAACCAGGTGCTGTTGCTGGTCGGCGGGCGGCGCTCCCAAAAGCAGGCGACCGAGGAGCATCCGTTCGGCTACGGCCGGGAGCGTTACATCTTCGGCTTCATCGTGTCCGTCGTGCTATTCAGCGTCGGTGGTCTGTTCGCGCTCTACGAGGCGTACCACAAATGGCACGAGATCCAAGAAGGCCACCCGAACGAGCTGCTGGAGAGTAGGTGGTGGTGGGTCCCAGTCGTCATCCTGGTGGCTGCGATTGTGGCGGAAAGCCTCTCATTCCGGACGGCGATCAGGGAGTCCAACAAGGTACGCGGCAAGCAAAACTGGAGCAAGTACATCCGCGCTGCCAAGGCACCAGAGCTCCCGGTGATCTTACTGGAGGATTTCGCCGCATTGGTGGGCTTGGTGTTCGCGCTGTTTGGTGTAGGGATGACGCTGCTGACTCACAACGGCATCTTCGACGTGATCGGGACCGTGATGATTGGTCTGCTGCTCGTCGCAGTGGCGATTGCGCTGGCGATTGAGACCAAGAGCCTGCTGCTAGGCGAGGCGGCCAGCCCGGAGGCCGTCAGAAGGATCGGGCGAGCGCTGACCGATACGCCTGGCGTCGAGCGCATCATTCACATGAAGACACTGCACCTCGGTCCAGAGGAGATACTGGTCGCAGCCAAAATCGCAGTGGGTCCTCAGACGAGTGCCTCCGACGTGACCGCGACGATCAATCTGGCCGAAGTGAATATTCGCGGAGCGGAGCCGATGGTTACCGCGCTCTACCTCGAACCGGATATCTACGACCCGGACCACGTGCCCGCTCCCCGGCCGGAACGTCCCACGGCTCCCAGCCACTGAATTCTTGGATATCACCAGCCTCCCATAGGCTTCCACTCATGGATTTTCGCGTTGCGGACCTGACCCTTGCCGAGTTCGGCCGCAAGGAGATCAGCCTGGCCGAGCACGAGATGCCAGGACTGATGGCAATGCGGACGCAGTACGGCGACTCCAAGCCGCTGGCGGGTGCCAAGATTGCCGGATCGCTGCACATGACAGTGCAGACAGCAGTGCTCATCGAGACTCTGGTGGCTTTGGGCGCAGAGGTGCGCTGGGCTAGCTGCAACATCTTCTCGACTCAGGACCATGCCGCCGCCGCCGTGGTGGTCGGGCCGGACGGCACACCCGACGATCCCAAGGGTGTACCAGTCTTCGCCTGGAAGGGCGAGACCCTGGAGGAGTACTGGTGGTGTACGAGCCAGACTCTTCGCTGGCCAGATGACGAGCTGGCGAACATGATCCTCGACGATGGCGGGGACGCCACGATGCTGGTACACAAGGGCGCTGAGGCGGAGAAGGCTGGCGAGGTGCCGGAACCTTCAACAGAGGACTCGGCCGAGTGGCGCGTGTTACTCGAGCTGATCCGCCGGACGCTGGCTGAAGGCTGGTCCTGGGTCGAGATCGCGAATGCCATCAAGGGGGTCACCGAAGAGACCACCACCGGAGTGCACCGCCTGTACGAGATGATGCGCGCCGGCACCTTGCTGTTCCCTGCCATCAATGTCAACGACTCGGTGACCAAATCGAAGTTCGACAACAAGTACGGCGTTCGTCATTCGCTTATTGATGGCCTCAACCGCGCCACCGATGTCTTGATCGGCGGCAAGGTTGCAGTCGTCTGCGGTTACGGCGACGTTGGCAAGGGCTGTGCGGAATCTCTCCGCGGCCAGGGTGCCCGCGTGATCATCACCGAGATCGACCCGATCTGCGCGCTGCAGGCAGCGATGGACGGCTTCCAGGTGACCACTCTGGAGGGAGCGCTCGACGTCGGCGACATTTACGTCACCGCGACTGGCTGCCGCGATGTGATCACCGCCGACCAGATGCGACGGATGAAGCACCAAGCGATCGTGTGCAACATCGGACACTTCGACAACGAGATCGACATTGCGGGGCTGGTCGCGCTCCCCAACGCGACCAAGATCAACATCAAGCCTCAGGTCGACGAGTGGGAGTTTGCCGAGAACGGCGCCGAACCGCACAGCATCATCGTGCTCAGCGAAGGACGGCTGATGAATCTCGGCAATGCAACCGGACACCCCAGCTTTGTCATGAGCAACTCGTTCACCAACCAGGTGCTTGCCCAGATCGAGCTCTTCACCAGGCCCGAGGAGTATCCGCTCGGGGTGCATACGTTGCCCAAGCACCTCGACGAGGCGGTCGCCCGGCTGCATCTGGATGCGCTCGGCGTGCACCTGACTGAGCTCACTCCCAAGCAGGCCGCCTATTTGGGCGTCGACATCGGCGGGCCGTACAAGTCCGATCACTACCGCTACTAGCAGGCAATGAAGATCGCGTAGCAGCATGAAGATCGCGCTTGAGCACCGTACGACCTTCCGCTTCGATCGGTCGATCGCGATCGGGCCGCACGTCATCCGGCTGCGTCCAGCGCCGCACTCGCGGACCCCCGTCGAGGCCTACTCGCTCACGATTTCCCCGGCCGACCATTACATCAACTGGCAGCAAGATCCTTTCGGCAACTACCTGGCACGAGTCGTCTTCCCCAGCAAGGCCAGCGAACTCGAGATCATCGTCGGGCTGGTCGCCGACATGGGCGTGATCAACCCCTTCGACTTCTTTGTCGAGGACTACGCCGTTACCTATCCCTTCAGCTATCCGGCTGAGTTGGCAGCCGATCTCCAGCCCTACCTGGATATCCCCGACTCCGCCCGCGGCCCGCTCCTCGACGAGTGGGTTACCGCGAGCGCCACGCCTCCAGGCGACGGGCCGAGTACCGTCCAGTTTCTGGGCGCATTGAACGCCGCAGTCTGTCGCGATGTCGCCTATTCGGTACGCATGGAACCTGGCATCCATACTCCCGACGAGACGCTCACCAGGCGGATCGGTTCCTGCCGTGACTCAGCCTGGCTGCTGGTGACTGCATTACGGCAATGCGGTCTCGCAGCTCGATTCGTCTCGGGCTACCTGGTGCAGCTCGCACCCGACCAGCCGAGTGTGGATGGTCCGAGCGGTCCGGAAGAGGACGTCACCGACCTGCACGCCTGGGCAGAGGTCTACATCCCCGGCGCCGGTTGGATCGGGCTCGATCCAACCTCGGCACTGTTTGCCGGTGAGGGCCATATTCCGCTGGCTGCCACGCCTCACCCGGCATCCGCGGCCGCGATCACCGGAGCAACCGAGCCGTCGGTGACCACGATGGAGTTTTCCAATACCGTGCGACGTGCCCAGGAGGACCCTCGAACCACGTTGCCGTACACGCCGGCGCAGATCGATGGCATCCAGCAGTTGGGGGAGGCGGTCGACGGGCGGCTGCGTGGTGCGGGTCTGGAGCTCACCATGGGCGGTGAGCCCACATTCGTGTCGGCTGACGACATGACCTCAGCCCAGTGGACGGTGGCTGCGGACGGCCCGGAGAAGCGGGAGGTCGCGAACCGGCTTGCCGGAGCCCTCGCGGAACGCTTTGCGAAAGGCGGGGTGGTACAGCGCGGCGAGGGCAAGTGGTATCCCAACGAGCCGCTACCTCGCTGGCAGGTCCGCCTGATCTGGCGGGACGATGGCGAGCAGCTGTGGAGTGATCCTGCTCTGCTGGCGGATCCGTTCGATGCCGCGAAGCTGGATCCGGACGCTGCGGCATCGGCCGAGCGGCTCGCACGGGCGATCACTGCGGGTTTCGGACTGCCGGACCAGGCGTTGCAGCCGGCCTTCGAAGATCAATTGGCTCGACTGGTGACAGAGGTGAGCCAGCCGGCCGGGCCACGTCCGGCACTTGATCCAGAACAGCCGGATCCTCAGCTGGTCAGTGACCTGGATCGGTCTGAGGTCGTACCTGCAGCCTGGGTGCTGCCGCTGGTGCCGGCATGGTTCGGCGATGGCTGGGCGAGCCCGGCCTGGAGGACCCGGCGCGGCCGCCTGGTGCTGCGTCCCGGCGACACGGCAGCCGGTTCACGGTTGCCTCTCGACGCGCTGTCGTGGACAGATCCCGACTACGTCGGCGAAGAGTCCTACACCAAGACGGGACCGGCGCTCAGCGAGGCGGTTGGGAGGCTACGTGCAGTCGTTGTCGATCCGCATGACGCGCCCGCTCGCACCGCGCTCGTGGTGGAGGCTCGAGACTCTTTGGTGCACGTGTTCCTACCTCCACTGGAGAAGCTGGAAAAGTTCATCGAGCTTGTCGGCCTCGTCGATCAGGTTGCGACGCAGACTGGCATTGCCGTGATTCTGGAGGGCTATGGGCCGCCGCCGGACTCTCGTGTCAAGACGTTGGTGATCACCCCTGATCCTGGAGTGATCGAGGTGAACGTCCATCCCACCTCCAGCTGGGCTGAGCTTTCAGATCTGACCCATACGCTCTACAAGATCGCCCGTGAGCAGGGACTGGGCGCCGAAACCTTCGCTCTGGACGGGCGGCACAGCGGTACCGGCGGTGGTAACCACCTGACGCTGGGCGGACCCGAACCGAGTCGATCGCCGCTACTCAGGCGGCCTGATCTGCTGGTCAGCATGATCACCTTCTGGCAGCACCATCCCGGCCTGTCGTACCTTTTCGCGGGACGATTCGTGGGAGCGACCAGCCAGGCGCCACGCGTCGACGAGGGGAGACCGGAGACGCTGTACGAACTGGAGATCGCCTTCGCTGAAATCGACGAACTGGTTGATACTCAGCATCGGCCGTGGGCGGTCGATCGCGCGCTGCGCAGCTCGCTCACTGACATCACCGGCAACACGCACCGCGCCGAGTTCTGCATCGACA
>DASRJV010000312.1:0-12801 GCA_035649295.1 Propionibacteriaceae bacterium | reverse complement strand
CTCCGGGGCCTGCCGCCCCGGTTTCAGCAGGGTCGGACAGGCCCAGTCCTCCCGGCGTGGCGATGCACGGCGTCACCGGTCCGCTCGTAGAGGTCGGCCGCCTGCTCGGGCGTGCGTCCGATAGCTGTCAGGCCGAACCGTCCGTCGATGGCAAGACACGACAACATGTGCAGCACCACCCCGGTGCCGGTTCTAGCGTCGAAATGGAGGCCTTCCGCCGCGACCGCGCGGATCACGGTACCGGGCGAAAGTCCGAGCCACGACTCGTCGACGAGGTTGTCTGTTGCCCAATACCATCGCCGGGTACCGTCTGACGCCTGCCAGGCACCGGCATCGGGATCGTAGCTGCCGGGGACCAGGTGGCTGAGGACGACGTAGGGATGGGTCGTGCCGCCTTTTCGAAGGTTGATCTCCAGCGCGTAGATATGCCACTTCCCGCTGTCGTTCTGGGTCGCCGCGAAGTCGACGCTGAGCCGCCCCACGACGCCGCGACTGGCGAGGAGCTTGCCAATCGCCTCGCCGTGGCGCGCTAGTTCGGACACATAGGCAGGATTGGCCGGGAAACGGCAGCCGATGTACACCTGGCCGGTATCCCCGCCAAGCACCTGCTCATGGGTGGCGAGCACTTTCACGTCTCCGAAAGGCGAGAGCTCGACTTGGACACTCGGGCTGGTAAAGCGGGTCCCAGTGATGAGCTCCTCCACCACAGCGCCCGAAGCCAGCTCATGGGTGTACCAGTCCGGCAGCGCCAAGCCGCGGTTGTCGAGATGATCAAACTTGATGATGACATTGCCGTCCCCGGCGCCGCTGTCGTCAAGCTTGACGACAGCGCCCGTAGCGGTCGGCCGCTGCTGCCGGATCTCGACAATGGCCGCCAGCACCTGGTTGGGGGTGCGGATGTGCTCGCGGCCGGCCGGATGAGGAACGTCCGCCTCCGCGAATAGCCGTCGGCCGGAGCTTTTGAAGCCAAGGTGCCAAAGGTTCGATGCCGGTCCGTCGATCGGTACTTGGAGTCGCTCTGCTACCTCGACCTCACGTTGTGTCACGTTCCACGGTTCGATGAAGGCCGGCCGATTCGCGAACGAGGCGCGTAGCGCTGCCATCAGGTCGGGTCGGTCCAGGAGCTTTGCCGCTATGGGGCGCGCAGAGTCATCTGGCACCACGGCAAGCCGGAATCTGGTTCGAGCACTGCCTCGTTGGTCGCGAGGCAGCAACGATGCGTAGTAGTCGAGGACCTGGCTGTCGGGCGCCTGACAGGTGAGGAAGACCAGCTCACAGCTCTCGATTCGGTGCAGCATCAGCGAGGTTACGAGGTATCGGTGCTCCAGAGCCGGAATCCGTGTGGCGTAGTGCGAGAGCAGGCTCTCGCCCATGCTGAACGACGGCAGCACGACCACCACGTGCTCCACGCTGCTCCCCGGCCGGTTCAAGCTCCAGACAGGACCGAGGTTTGTCTGGAGTTCCTCGAAGGTCTTCATGCTGCGCCCTGTCGTCGAGGACCATTCTCTAGCCTGGTGGAAACTGATGGCGAGCCGCCGAAAGGCTCGCGCCGAGGTGAGGAAAGGGTGCCGTGGAGCTGCCAGGGGCCGACGGACAGCCATTCAGGTATTCGGCTCCTGTCCTGACCGACCGCGCCGTCCGGGTCGTCTTTGGGCCTGGATGCCTGGCAGAAGCCGCAGCCGAAGCTCGTACCCTCGGCAATCGGATCATGATCATCTCCGGCCGACATGAAGCCGACGCCGCAGCGCTGGTGATCGCGCAGCTCGGCGATGATCTTGCCTGGCAGATTCCAGAGGTGGTGCAGCATGTGCCCGTCGAGGTTGCTGAGCGGGCGATCGCAGTGGCTCGCGATTCCAGGGTCGGCGTGCTCGTCTCTATCGGTGGCGGCTCCGCGACCGGACTCGCCAAGGCTGTGGCCCGGGACACCGGACTGCCCATCCTGGCCGTGCCCACCACGTACGCCGGCAGTGAAATGACTCCCATCTGGGGGCAATCCGATCAAGGTGAGAAGACGACAGGTCGTGACCCGCAAGTCCTGCCACGCATCGTCGTCTACGATCCGGCTCTCACGGTGTCAATGCCGCCCGAACTCACAGCTGCCAGCGGCATGAACGCGCTGGCGCATGCGGTGGAATCGTTGTACGCACCGGATAGCACTGCGCAGTCCTCGGCTGTGGCGGAGGAAGCCGTTCGAGTGTTGGCACTCGGTCTGACTCGTGCCGTCAGCCAACCGGACGACAAGGATGGGCGTACTCACGCACTCCGAGGTGCCTGGCTCGCCGGCTGGGCGTTGGGCAGCACCACAATGGGCCTGCACCACAAACTCGCCCATGTGCTGGGCGGCAGATATCAGCTGCCGCACGCCGGCGTGCACAGTGCGCTGCTGCCACAGGTAGCCGCGTTCAATGCGCCCGCAGCACCGGATGCGTTCAGCCGGGCAGCTCGGGCGTTGCGCGTAGCTGGGCCTGAGGCGGTGGGTCCGGCCTTGTACGAACTCGCCACTCAGCTCGGGGCACCGACGTCCCTGGCCGACCTGGGTTTGCAATCCGACGCCATCGAGGTGGTCGGCAAGATCGTCGCGAGAGGCCCTGTCTCCAACCCCCGAGACTTCAGCGAGGAAGATGTCTGTTACCTGGTGCGGCACGCGTATAGGGGTACAAAGCCTCAGCGAGAGAGGAAATGATCATCATGGCTCAGGTCAGCCCGCATGGGTTACATCACGTGACCGCGATCGCCACGGATCCGCAGTCCAATGTGGACTTCTACACCAGGTCTCTAGGACTCCGCCTGGTCAAGCAGACCGTCAACTTCGACGCGCCCGACACCTATCACCTGTACTACGGGGATGAGAAGGGCAGCCCGTCAACTCTTCTGACCTTCTTTCCCTGGCCGGGCGTACCCCAAGGTCGCCAGGGTGCCGGGATGACCACGGCGACGGCATTCAGCGTGCCGGGATCCTCGCTGGGCTGGTGGCATGAACGCTTCAAGACGTTAGGGATCGACAGTGACGCCCCTGCTACCCGCGACGAGGAAGAGGTTCTGACGTTCCGTGACCCCGATGGCATGGTGATCGATCTGGTGGCGTCCGAAGGTGATCAACGATCAGGCTGGGACGGGGTCGCTGACATCCCTGCTGAGCATGCGGTCCGTGGTCTGCATGCGATCACCCTGTCGGAGCGGCAACTCGACCCGTCCGCAACGATGCTGACCGACTTGCTCGGGATGAAGCTGACCGGTGACGAGGGAGACCGGTCTCGTTTCGGGATGGCAGGGGGTAGCTCGGGTGCCCTGGTCGATGTGTTTGCCGGTGTTCGTGACCGCGGGTGGCAGGCCGGTGGCACGGTTCACCATGTCGCATTCCGTGCGCCGGATCTGGCAACGCAGACACTGTGGCGGCAGGAGCTCATAGCGCATGGTGTGCAGGTCACCCAGATCATCGATCGGCAGTACTTCAAGTCCATCTATTTCCGGGAGCCGGGAGGTGTGCTGTTCGAGATCGCGACCGATGCGCCGGGCTTCGCGGTCGACGAGCCGCTGCTGGAGCTGGGTCGCAGCCTGAAACTGCCGCCGTGGCTGGAACCCGACCGCGAACAGATCGCTAGAGCGCTGCCGCCGCTCCAGCTCGACATGGACATCCCGTGAACGCCGAGACGGGTCTCGACCGGCCGCACGTCTTCCTGCCGGCCGAGGATCCGGCTGCGGGACCGCCGCTGTTGCTACTGCACGGCACCGGTGGCAATGAGTACGATCTGCTGCCGCTGCGCGACCGTCTGTCGCCAGGGGCAGCGGTGCTCTCAGTACGCGGAACTGTCCTGGAGAACGGGATGCCTCGGTTCTTCCGTCGCATCAGTGAGGGGGTCTTCGACGAGGAGGACCTGCGCCGCCAGGCCGATGAGCTCGCTGAGTTTGTCGTACGGGCCAGTGGGGCGTACGGGATCGAGGACCGGTCGCTGGTTGCCGTTGGATTCTCCAATGGAGCCAATATCGCCTCGGCAATGCTGCTGCAGCGACCAGGACTCCTGGCTGGAGCCGTGCTGCTAGCTGCGATGGTTCCGTACGCTGAACCCCCGACCGCTGATCTCGCCGGAACCGTGGTGATCATCTCCAATGGTGACCGTGATCCGATGATCGCAGCGGATCTGACCGAGCAGCTGGCCAGCCAGTTGACGGAGCGAGGTGCTGAGGTGGTAGAACTGCCGCATCCGGGTGGTCACCAGATCTACCCTGCTGTGCTTCCAGAGATCCGCCGGATTATCGCCGACCTGACGATGCCCACCACAAGGAGTGCTGAATGAAGTTCGCTCACCTACCGCTGCGCGTTGCCACCGGCGCGTACATCCTGAACTCCGGCTTGACCAAGCAGAACCTCGAGGGCGAAGCCGCCGAGGGCATGCACGGGATGGCGGCCAACGCGATCCCGGCGCTGAAGAAGTTCCCGCCGGACCAGTTCGCGAAGATCCTGTCCACCGGTGAGATTGCGCTTGGTGCGGCACTGCTGATCCCATTCGTGCCGTCAGCCCTGGTCGGAGCTGCGTTGGTGGGATTCTCCGCTGGGCTGGTTCAGCTGTACCTCAAGACGCCCGGCATGCGGCAAGAGGGCAGCATCAGACCAACTCCGGAAGGCATCGGCCTCGCGAAGGATGTCTGGCTGCTCGGTGCCGGAATGACATTGCTCCTTGACGGCTGGCCAAAGCGGGCTCGCCTGCAATCACCTGACGAATAACGCAGCTGCGATCTTGTGTCAGCCCACATGCACATGGGGGCGGCGGTCCCGATCGGGCTCGGCTCGGCGTATCACCTCACGGGTGACGGGTGCGACTTCGCCAACACCGAAGATCAGGAAGCGGATCAGGTTCGCTGCCGGATTACCTTCTGACCACTCGAAATATATGTGGGGAAGTCGGTCAGTGCGATCACGTACGGCCAACAGCAAGGCGGCCAACGCGTTCGGAACTGTGGAGCTGCTGAAAGTCAGGACTCGGTAGCGGCCATGTTGCACTTCGCCACAGACATCGAGATGGCTGGCGAATTCGGACGGGTCCGTGAGGGTGACCTCGATGAAGATCACGTCGTTGGGGTCGGCTAGGTCGTTATCGCGGCTGACCTGACGAAGTTTGTCGCTGTACTCGGCCCAATCACGGCTGTCGGGTTCGTTCGCAATGAACCTGATGGTCCGGCGGGCGGTGTCACGGATGAAGAGATCCGCGGTCTTGTCAAAGGCCACGTCGGTGACGCGCAGCTCGAAGGAGCGGGCGAACCGGGACGCCAAGGACACCGTAAGGATGGCAGCGATGAAGACTGCGGCAATCCTGACACCCTCGGGGCGTTCGATGATGTTGGCGATCGTGGTGTAGATGAAGATCAGGGCCACCAGGCCGAAGGCGATGGTGAGCCTACGTTGGCGAGCATGTCGAGCAGCTAGCGTGACAGCGACAGCCGCGGACGTGATCACGACGAGAACGCCGGTGGCGTACGCGCCGCCTTGGGCGTCGACGTTGGCATCGAAGATGATCGTGATGATGAACGCCCCGAGAGTGAGGATCAGCACTAGAGGACGCACGGCCCGTGCCCAATGAGGGGCCATCCCGTAGCGAGGGAGGAAGCGTGGTATCAAGTTCAGCAGCCCAGCCATCGCCGACGCGCCCGCGAACCACAAGATCGCAATCGTTGACGCATCGTAGACGCTGCCGAACGTGTTTCCCAGGTACTCGTGGGCCAGGTAGGCCAGCGCTCGCCCGTTGGCGGCACCACCGGGTTGGAACTCGGCTGGCGGGATGAGCAGGGTGGTGACGATGCTGCTGGTGATCAAGAAAATGCTCATGATCACTGCAGCCGTGGTCAGCAGTCGTTTGGCGCCCCGGATGCGACCTGCCGGATGAGCCGGCGTGTCGTCCGGGTCGCCGTTGATGTGCGGCATCACTGCAACACCAGTCTCGAAGCCGGAGAGGCCAAGCGCCAACTTCGGGAAGACCAGCAGCGCGATGCCGACGATCACCAGCGGGTTGCCATGCTGTTGGGTAAGGGCGGCTGACCAGTCTGACCACAGGTAGGGTGCTGCGGCCACCTGCCCGAAAGCGACAGCGATGACGACGACGTTGAGACTGAGGTAGACCGCCACCAAGATCACCGCGACACCGATGGCTTCTTGGAACCCGCGAAGGAACACTCCGCCGAGCAGTGCCAGCAGGAACAGCGTGATGACCACCTCATGGCCGGTGAGGAACGGCTCGAGGTGTGGGTTCTCCACCAGGTGAGCGGTGGCGTCAGCAGCCGACAGAGTCATGGTGATCATGAAGTCGGTGGCGGCGAAGCCCAGCAGCACCAAGACGAAGATCTTGCCCTTCCAAAACGACATGAGCCGCTCGAGCATGGCGATCGAGCCTTCACCGTTTGGACTCTCCGCCGATACCCGGCGGTATACCGGCAGCGCGCCGAACAGTGTCAGGGCCACCAGCACCACGGTTGCTATCGGCGAAATCGCGCCGGCGGCCAGAGCGGCGATCCCCGGCTGGTAGCCGAGGGTGGAGAAGTAGTCGACGCCGGTCAGGCACATGACCTTCCACCAGCTGTGGGTCTTATCCAACTGATGGGGGCTCGAATGCGGTCCGCTCTGGGTCCCGCGCTCCTCGCGTGCGCCCTTCATCAACCATGACCGCAGGCCGTTGGATACTTCCTTCGCCTCTTCAGCCCTGGTCACCTTGCTCCTCGATCCCAGCCCTGTCCATCAAGGTCGCGGGACGAGAATCGCGGCCTAACCCAGTAAACCGCAGGTAGGCGGGCAGCAGTCAGTCTCTGGTTGTGATCTTGAAACCTCCACTGCCTGCACCGCAGTACGAGAACGAGACCAACTATCTCCGCCAGTACATGGCGCAGCTGCGTCGCAAGCTGGAGGACGACCCTTCACACCCGCGTCACCTGCTCACCGAACCCGGCATGGGCTATCGGCTGCACCTCGATGACGGTGAGCAGCCCACCGAGGCTTGATCACCGGCCTTCGAGCGCCAGAGCAGCGCCAACCTGATCGGCCAGCAGGCAGGCCACCTTGCGCTGCTCGATCGTCGGTCGCGCCACGTGTGTGGAGGCCGTCAGCAGAAACTCGCCGTGCGTGACGCCTGCATTACGAACCAGTAAGCGCAGCTCCGAATCGGTGGGCAGGCCTTGACGATCGACATCGATCTTGTGCGCACCAACCATCACGTCACCGTCGGGCTCGAGGGTGGGCAGCTGTTCGCTCGTCGCTTCCTGGAATCGCGCGGTGTCGAGATCGAGCACGTCGATCAGCTGTTGTTGAACATGCTCGATCACCGAGACTGCTGGGGCGGAACCAGCACCGATCTGCTCTGCTGCGCTTAATACACCCGATAGATAGCCCGATTCACGACTGGCCTTTGCCTGCTGGCGACGGCCCCAGAGGCAGATCTCGGTGACCGCTGCGCCGACAAGTATCAGCAGGACGGTGGTCTCGATATCGGCGCGGTCGTCGATGGTGAACCGGTTGTACGGAGCGGTGAGAAAGAAGTCGAACCAGGCCGCACTAGAAGCGGCGGCGAGCAAACCGGCCATCCGCAGCCCTGTCGAAGCCGCAGCGACGATGATCAGGACAAGTATCAGCGCCGCGTTGGTGTTATCGATGGCGTCGCGCACAAGAGCAAGCAAGGCACAGGCCAGCAGTGGCGCCAAGAACGAGACCAGCAATACGGCTAAGCGGTGGCGCTGGAAGAAGCGATCCGCAGGCATGACTCCATTCAAGCCGCTGAGTCGCATGCGACGGCGGTCGAGCGGTCACACTGTATGAAACCCTGACGAGATTCTGACGCCGCCTGGTGCCTGCGTGTCGTGCGGCGGAACCCGCAGCTGAGGCCATTAGCCAGTTAGAGCCAGCCACGCCGCTTGAAGACCAGGTACAGCACGACTCCGAGGGCGGCCATCGCGAGGATCGCGAGTGGATAACCCAGTCTCCAGCCGAGCTCTGGCATGTATCTGAAGTTCATGCCGTAGATGGTGCCGACCAGGGTTGGCGCGAAGAGGATGGCGGCCCAGGCTGAGATGCGTTTGACCTGCTCGTTTTGGTCAAGGCTGGTCTGGGTCAGCCTTTGGATCTCGTCGTTTTGGCGTTGCCCGACCAGGGTGGCGTCGACGGTCAGCGCGTTTTGGAGGAGTGAGCGGAAGGCCTCGATGCGTTCGACGATTCGCAGGACATGGTCGCGGACGTCGCGGAGGTGACGCTGCAGCTCGATGTCGACGTGGTACTTGTCGAACCCGGCACTGAGCGCGTCGATGATGCCCAGCAGCGGCGTGGTCGCCCGCTGGACCTCGATCACCTCACGAGTGAGGGCATAGATGCGGCGTGAGACGGCGGGGTCGTTGTTGAAGAGCTGGTCCTCGATTTCGTCGATGTCGTTCTCCAGCCCTGCAACCACAGGGGCGTACTCGTCGACGAGCTGGTCCATGATGCTGTAAAGGACGGCTTCTGGTCCGAGCCGCAGCAGATCCGGCTGAGATTCCAGGCGGCGGCGGACGCGCGCGAGATCGGGACTCTCGGCGTGCTGGATGGTGACCACGAACCCGTCGCCGGTGATGACGTGCAGCTCACCGAATTCGACCTGCTCACGCTGGTCGATATAGCGGGCGGGACGAAGCACGGTGAACAAAATGTCGCCATATCGCTCTAGCTTGGGCCGTTGGTGGGCGGCGATGGCGTCGTCGACGACTAGATGGTGCAGCCCGAATTCGGCCGCCACTGATCGGATCTCCTCCGCGGTGGGCCGGTACAAACCGATCCACGCCATGCCGTGTCGTTCTCGCAGGAGCTCGTACGTCTCATCCAGCGTCGCCGGATTTGCCGTTCGGATGCCGTCGACATAGATCCCGTTGTCGACCACACCGCTGCTCACGCTCTTGCTCCCCCCGACCGGGCGTCAGATTCCTCCACGGGCCCGTACGCTACCCGCGTCAGCGATTCCGCCCTGCGCGCGTCGCGTGATTCGAAGGCGCCGGGCTGCCGTCACAGCCATCCTTTGCGCTTGAAGACGATGAACAGAACCATGGCGAGAATGATGATGATCACAGCTGAGGCTATGAAGCCCCCGGCCGTCCCAAAGCCGGGATAGGGCACGTTCTGCCCGAAAAAGCCCGTGACTGCGGTAGGCACGGCAACGATCGCGACCCACGCGGTGATCCGGCGCATGTCCTCGTTTTGTTGGACTCCTGTCGATGCTGATTTCTCGGCGGCTATGGTCAAATGCGTCGAGGTCCGGGTCTGGTAGAACTCAATGACGCCGTGGAGGAACTCTCGCTGCCCGTCGGCCATGGTCCTGATGACCTCGAACTGGTCTGCGATATCGGCGAATAGTGGGGGTGCGGCATCAGGTAGGAAGCGGACAAGTCGGGCCATACGCCCATAAGTTGCGCTGCTGTGGGTGGCGATTGTCCGAACCGCGAGGAGTACATACCACGCCTGGAACAGCTCCTCTAAGAACGCTTCAGGATCCTCCAGATCCTCACCGATCATCACCCGTTGCTCCAGCAGCCCCGATTCTTTGGCGAGGTCGGCGATCAAATCTGCCTCGCGTTGGATCATGGCGGAGACGATCGCATGCGACAACTGGAACGCCGAGGCCATGCGCAGTTGGTTCTTTTCGAGCCGGCGGGCCACGGCGTTGGTGGCCAGGAATGCAACTTCTGGAGGCACAGCCGGATTGAGTGGCCCGTGGACCGTGACGAGGTAGTTCTGGCCGACGAATTGGTCAAGTTCGACATAATGCACATGGCCGCGCTTGCCGATCTTCGGTGCGTGAAGAACAGAGAACACGTAGTCGGGGTAGATGTGAACCTTGGATACGTGATTGCGCTCAACGCATTCCCGCACTGCGATCGGGTGAAAGCCGAATACCCCCGACAGCACATTCACGGCCTGCTGGTCACAGTCCGGGATGTCCACCCAAACGACGGCGTCTCGACGTTCGAGCAATTGCGGGAGCTCCTCGATCTCATGTCGCTCGAGACCCGCATCGCAGACGAGTAGTACATCCATACGCTGACCACCCTTCGGCGCGTCACGAGGCGGGGCAGCCGCGCCCGCGGACGCCGCGGATGACGTCCTGGCTCAGGCATACCACGCAGTGATAGCGGCCATCGCTTGACGGTCGACAGGCGCTCACAGACCCTTCGGCCACGTGGGAGGCGAGCCTCCCACGCTGCGTGGGATGTCCACGCTGTACACGGCATGCAGAGGCTGTTGCGGAATGAGTTAGGAGCCGAACGAGCCGGCTCCAGCGATCGAGCCGCCTGCTGGGTTGCGGATTGAGCGTCTTCGGCCGGATGCTAGCTGGCAGCGGCTGCCATCCGGTAAATCTTCAAGAGGTTGAACGCTGCGGCGGCCAGGTTAACCTCGGCGGTTGCGGCTTGCAGGCCGCGTCGGCTGAGCCCGCTGATGATCTTCTTCAAATTCCCGATCGCCGGTTCCACGGTGGCGCCGCGCCTCTTGTAGGTCGCCACGCCTTCCGGGGTGCGCAACCGGCGCCGCATCGCCTGTCGTGGCGTGGCCCCTTCCGGTGGCGGGTCTTGGGTCGGCTTATCGGCCACGTCGCGATGCTGGTTACGTCGGCTGTCTAGGGCGATCAGCCGGTCCGGCCCGGGGGCTGAAAGATTCGCGTCTGTGGCATAACCGGCGTCGGCCAGCAACACTCCCACCACGGCCTCCTCCCGGCCCGCCGCCTGGAACAGCTCGGCGGCCTCCTGCACCGCAGCCATCATGGGGATGAAGTCGTCGCTGTCGTTGGTGTGCTGGCTCACCTGGGTCGCCACAATCAGCTGATCGCCGGTTACCCCGACCTGCACGTTGTAGCCCTGCACCCAACCCTTCCGGGTCGGCATCAGCCGCGACTGTGGATCGGTCAGGTTGACCCGCAGCCGCGCCTTCGGCGGCTGCTGCTCCCGGACGGCCTCGCGGGCCCGCTGCCGCTGCATCACCCGCCGCAGCACCTCGTCGGCGTGCCGCACCGCAACATAGTGCTCCACCGGCGTGGGCCGCCGGCCCGGCACAGGTTCTCCCCGTTCCTGGGCAGCCACCCGACGCGCCCGGTCGGCATCAATCTTGGCCTGTTGGGCAGCCTTGGCTCGTGCCAGCCGTAACCGGGCCTCCGCCACCTGATCAACCCGGCGGGCCTTGCCCGGACCGGTCTTCCCACCCTCAGCGATCCGCTGCATCCGCTGCTCCGCGGCAGCATCGGCCTCCGCCTCCGCCTGTTCCCCAACCTGCTTCCTGATCGCCAACTCTTCCAACGCCGCCCGAATCTTGGCCCGCCGGGTGTTGGGATCGCTCAACTCTGGCGGCAGCTCATCGCCCCGTGCATCCCCCAACTCCGCATTCTCGGCAGCATCGACTGCCGCCGCCTCCGCCACAATCCGTCCCGCCTGCTCCCTTAACCACACCTCATCCCGATTCGCATCAATCGAGGCATTCGCCGCCAGCTTGTACCCATCCACCGCAACCGTGCCGAACCGACCCAACCCCGCCTGCGCCGCCAACCCCAACACCTGAGCAAATAACCTGACGAACCCCTTCTCATGCGCGGCTCGGAACCGAGAAATGGTGGAATGCTGCGGCGCATCCTGAGCACAAATCACTCGGAACGCCACATCCACCTCACACAACCGAGCAATCTGCCGCGCCGACCGCACCCCCCGGGCATAGCCATACACCAACAACATCACCAACATCTCCGGATCAAACCCGGCCCGACCCACACCACCCAACACCGACCGCTCACGAAACCCCGAAGTGTCCAACTGCTCGACCGTCTCGATCACAAACCACACCAGATGAGACTCCGGCAACCACTCCCGCATATCCGGCGGCAACAAAAACTGCTGATCACGATCCACCCGCCGATACCCCAACGCCATGGATCAAATTCTCTCGGCGCCGCCTCAGCCCACCCACCCACGACACGGCCCATTTCGCAACAGCCTCTGCATGCCATGCACAGCTTCAACACCCCACGCAGCGTGGGATGCAAACCGGCGCGATCGAAACGCCGATCACTGTGACGTTCCCGCGGGAACGTCACCGGTCTCAGTACCGTGAGCCCAAGCCCGGCGTCGGGGCATCACTTGACAAACGGGCGAAGTACTTGCTGCGCGGAGTCCGCGATCTGCTCGACGACGTGGTGGAGGCGAAGGTGGCGATGCCGGACACGAAGGGGTCGATGCGGAGCACCGCCGAAACTGTCTATCTCAACCCCATGGTCGAAAGGCAGCGCTATGAGGAGCTGCTTCATGCTTCCGTACCAACCCCGCCGCACGAGCCGGCAGCCGCCGCGCCACCAGGCGCAGGCACGACCAGCCTGACTCCTGAGCAGACCGTGCATCGGGACAAGATCACCGTGAGCGACGTGATGGGCCATGCGTTGGTTCAGCCATTCCGGCACGCCATATCACTGGGCAAACCAACACGTAATCCCTCGTATCTGCCGTCCAGTGTCTTTACGCGGACCCTGGTTGACCTACTCACGCCGCAGTTGATGGAGCCGAGCTTTGCCGACATTGAAAGGGCGTCCGGGCGCTCGAAAACTCGCCGAGATTGCAGCAGTCTCTGGCCAGCATCCTGAAGTCCGCAAAGGGCGAGGTTGATTCATGGTCGTCTGCCTCGGCAATCTCGACAGCATCGCCATTGCCCGTTCTCTGTACGCCGGCAGTGCCGTTCGTGCCACCGTCGTACAGCGAGCTGGCGATCAGAACTTCTGCAGCACACCGGCCGATCCGACGAGATGCGCTGAGGAAGCGGCGAACTTGTCGAGA
>DASRJV010000311.1:0-6093 GCA_035649295.1 Propionibacteriaceae bacterium | reverse complement strand
TCTCGACAAGTTCGCCGCTTCCTCAGCGCATCTCGTCGGATCGGCCGGTGTGCTGCAGAAGTTCTGATCGCCAGCTCGCTGTACGACGGTGGCACGAACGGCACTGCTGGCGTACAGAGAACGGGCAATGGCGATGCTGTCGAGATTGCCGACGCAGACCACCACGACTGCGATGACGATCACCCATCGTTTGGCCCAACGCTTGTATGAACCTGTGACGCGATCCATCTGGCGGTCGATCCACTCTTGAGCGCCGGTGATGAATGAGTCAACCTCGCCCTTTGCGGACTTCAGGATGCTGGCCAGAGACTGCTGCAATCTCGGCGAGTTTTCGAGCGCCCGGACGCGGGAACGTCACAGTGATCGGCGTTTCGATCGCGCCGGTTTGCATCCCACGCTGCGTGGGGTGTTGAAGCTGTGCATGGCATGCACACGCCAGGTACAGCGCGAACGTCCCACGCTACGTGGGATGTTTCCCGAGCCAGCTCATGTGGATCGCCGCTTGAGGTTGCTGGTGGCCGGACCCTCGAGGACAGTCCCGTCAGCGGCGAACCGGGAGCCATGCAATGGGCAATCCCAGGACTTCTCGAGGTCATTGAAGCGAACAACGCCGCCAAGGTGCGTACAGATGGCTGAGACGGCGCAGGTCCGGCCATTGACCGTCGAAATCGCCACCGGCTCACCCCGCTCGGCGCCGACCACTCCGGTGCCTTCGGCCGGAGTCCGATCTCCCTCCTGCAGCGGGTGCAGCTCGGCACCGAGCCATCCTTGGGCCGCCGCAATCCCAATCGCGGCATTCGCTTGGAAATACCGGACGGCACTTGCCGGCTTGCTTACCCGGGTTCCGAGGACACGTGCCCAGGCCGGCACCTCGTCTAGGACTTCCCCGCTGATTCGCATCGCGGCTGCGACCGAATTCGTCATGCCCCACTTGCTGTACCCGGTGGCCAGATATACGTTGCCGCCACCTCGTGGCAACTTGCCGACAAACGGCACTCCGCCAGGTGCCACGTAATCTTGCGCAGACCAGACATGGGTGCGCTCCCTGACTTCGAACCAGCGCTGTGCCCAGTCCGTCAGGTCGGCAATCAGTTCCGACGGGTTCATTGGGTGGCGGCCAACCGGGTGCCCATTGCCGCCGACGAGCAGCAATTCCTCGCCATCGCGCATCGCAGTGCGTAGCGAGCGGGTAGGTGCATCGGCCGATATGTACATGCCTCGGGGGACCCGCGTCGCGCCCCGAAACGCTAGCGCGTACGAGCGTTGCGCGGTCACCTTGGCGAAGTACAACCCGCGGTCGAGAAACGGAATACCAGTGGCGAGCACCACGATGTCTGCGGTGACGCTACCGTCCGGGGTGATCAGCTCGCAGGTTTCGCCTCGGCCGACTCGGGTGACACGAGTGCCGTCGATCAGTACTCCACCCGCCTGACGAAGATCTTGTGCTAGGGCGGTGAGGAGAGCGACCGGATCGACTTGCTGTTGATCCGGGAGGCTCAGCGCAGCATAAGTCGGATAGGGCAGCTCGACGGCGTCAGACATCTGAACAGGCAGCCCAAGCCGCCGGGCGATGTCGAACTCACGGCGGACAGCCGAAACGCCCGTTTGCGTTCCCGCGTACGTCCAGGCGTCTCTGTGTTCCATCTGGACGCCACCCTCGGCGGCATACGCCATCAGCCATGCCTGGGCTTCCCGATTGCCTTCGACATAGGCAGCCGCCACATGCTCGGTATGGTTCGCCACGATCGTGGACAGCCGAGTGCCCTGCAGCAGGCTGATCTTGGCGGTCGAGTGCCCGGTCGTCACGGCGCCGACGGAACGGGCTTCCAGAACGGCCACCCGGCGGCCTGCGCGTGCCAGCAGCAGCGCGGTAGCCAGACCCGTTAGCCCCGCCCCGACGACGGCGACGTCGTAGTGGGAGTTGCTCTCAAACTGGTCAGTCTCGATGGCGGGTGGAGGATCAAGCCAAAGAGAGGGCAGCCCGGCGGTCGACACAATATTCCGGTACCCGTTTCGATGTCCGGTAAGCAAGCCAAAGGGCCTCCCCCAAGAGACAGAGGGAGACCCTTTGAAGTTGCTATCGGCTAACGGCCTCAGTGAGAGTGCCCGTGGCCGGCCGGCGCCTTGTCCTCCTCCTCAGGCTTCTCCACCACCAATGTCTCGGTGGTGAGCAGCAGCGCGGCGATCGAAGCGGCATTGGCCAACGCGGAACGCGTCACCTTGACCGGATCGATGACACCGTCGGCGTACAGGTCACCGTAGGTGTTGGTGACAGCGTTGTAGCCTTCTCCGGGCTTCAGTTCTGCCACCTTGGAGGTCACGACGTAGCCCTGCTCGCCGCCATTCTCAGCGATCCAGCGCAGTGGCTCCGCCAACGCTCGCCGCACGATGGTGACACCGAGCCTCTCGTCACCACTGAGGCCCAAGTCGCCATCGAGAGCCGCGGCGGCGTGGATGAGCGCCGAGCCACCACCGGCGACGATGCCCTCCTCGATCGCGGCGCGCGTGGCCGAGACGGCATCCTCAATGCGGTGCTTCTTCTCCTTGAGCTCCACCTCGGTGGCAGCGCCGACCTTGATCACGCAGACTCCACCGGCGAGCTTGGCTACCCGTTCCTGCAGCTTCTCGCGATCCCAGTCGGAATCGGTACGGGCGATCTCGGCCTGCAGCTGTGCCACGCGGGCCTTGACCTCGTTGCTGTCACCTGCGCCGTCGACAATCGTGGTGTTGTCTTTGGTCACCACAATGCGACGAGCACGACCCAGAACGTCGAGACCAACCTGGTCAAGCTTGAGACCGACCTCAGGTGCGACGACCTTGGCACCAGTCAGGATCGCGATGTCTTCCAGCATCGCCTTGCGGCGATCACCAAACGCCGGGGCCTTGACAGCCACCGACGTGAAGGTGCCGCGGATCTTGTTCACGACCAAGGTGGACAGCGCCTCGCCATCGACGTCCTCTGCCACGACGAAGAGCGTGCCGGAAGCGCCAATGACCTTCTCCAGCAGCGGTAGCAGATCAGTCATCGAGGAGATCTTGCCAGAGTTGATCAAGATGTAGGGATCGTCGAGGACAGCCTCCATCCGCTCCGGATCGGTCACGAAGTATGGCGATTGGTAACCCTTGTCGAATTGCATGCCCTCGGTGAACTCGAGCTCGGTGCCCATGGTCTGCGATTCGTCGACCGTGATGACACCGTCCTTGCCGACCTTGTCGAAGGCCTCGGCGATCAAGCGGCCGATTTCCTCGTCGCGTGCCGAGATGGTGGCCACATGCGCCATGTCCTCGGTGGTTTCGACCTCGCGAGCGTTCTCCCGCAAGCGGTCCTCGACCGCGTCCACGGCGGCGTCGATTCCCCGCTTGAGACCAACAGGGCTGGCTCCCGCGGCAACTGCTCGGAGACCCTCATGCACCAGGGCCTGGGCAAGAACGGTGGCGGTGGTGGTCCCATCACCAGCTACGTCGTTGGTCTTGGTGGCCACCTCCTTGGCGAGCTGCGCTCCGAGGTTCTCGTACGGGTCGTCGAGCTCGACGTCACGTGCCACGGTCACGCCATCATTGGTGATGGTTGGAGCGCCCCACTTCTTGTCGAGAACGACGTACCGGCCCTTAGGGCCGAGGGTGACCTTCACGGTGTTGGCGAGGGCGTCGACACCGCGCTCCAGCGCGCGGCGTGCCTCCTCGTCGAACAGAAGGATCTTTGCCATAGGTACAGATCCCCTTACTTGGTAACAACCGCGAGGATGTCGCGGGCGTTGAGGAGCAGCAGCTCCTTGTTGTCGTACTTGACCTCAGTGCCGCCGTACTTGCTGAAGATCACGACGTCACCCTCGGAAACATCGAGGGGCACTCGCTTGCCGTTGTCGTCGATGCGACCAGGACCGGTGGCGAGCACCTTGCCCTCCTGCGGCTTCTCCTTGGCGGTGTCGGGAATGACCAGGCCGGAGGCCGTGGTCTGCTCTGCTTCGAGCGGCTCGACGAGGATGCGATCCTCGAGCGGCTTGATGACTGTCACGTCAAATCCCTTTCACAGGTGATATGTCCGATGTGTGTCTGGTCGGGACGTCGTCGCGGGTGCCATCCCGGCCGCCAGCACGGAGCTGGCACACTCATAGTGAGAGTGCTAACCAGACATTAGCACTCGATATATGCGAGTGCCAGCGCGCCTTGACCACATCCTTCCCAGCTGCGCTTCCTGCGCCTAAATCTGCGTTCTTCGCCGCGACTTCGCGGTAGTTTCTGGCACTTCGCGTTAGCTCCGTCTAACGCGAGGAGCAGTTAAGTAACGCGAAGTGAATCGGTCGCGCTTTAGGCCGCCGGTGGTAGGGCGAGGTTAGGCCCGCTCGACGACCGCGGCAACGACCCCCCTTGGCGTCGGGGAAATCACTAGGGTCGCGCTGTTGGGCCCAGCTAGCCGGAGTCGCCTTCGGAGGGCTGCCGGATCGACATCGATGCCACGCTTTTTGATCTCGAGAACACCGATCTGCGCCTCACGCACCCAAGTGCGCAGAGCTTTGAGATGAAAGGGCAGCCGTTGGTGAACCTCGAATGCGGTCGCGAAGGGTGTGCTGCAGAGTTGATCACTCGTGAGATAGGCGACGTGCGGGTCGAGTAGCCCTGCCGCGAGCTCGGCCCCCAGGACGGCGACAGCGCCCGCTCGGATCACGGCGCCGGCGGGTTCGTAAAGATAGCGACCGAGGTCACGGACCCGCAGCGGCGGCGCGGGCGTTACGCTGAGACGCGCGTTCGGCATGATCAGCGCGGAACGCCGTCCAGGACTGGTGCCAGGGCCGGACCAGAGGCCTACCTCGACCGTCTCGCCACGATGGGTGATCCATTCGGACTCGACTGCCTCAGGGATCAACGAGTGCGGCAGTGCAGGACCGAGCTTGACCCCCGCGGTTCGCCCGCCATCGAGCAGCCGCATGACGATCGCCCAGCGAGGCTCAAAGTCCTCTACGCGCCACACCCGTCCGTGTTCGTTGCGCCGATCTGGGTCGCAGAACACTGCGACTCCTGAGGTGATCAACTCTCCGGCGACCTCGCTGGCGTCAGCGCAGATCACCTCTGCGCGGCCGACGAGGTTCGCCTTGGCGACTGCAGCCGTCGCCGGATCGACATCCATCGCGACAACGTCCAGACCCGCTCGAAGGAACGCCATGGAGTCGGAGCCGATGCCGCAGCCGAGATCGATCACTCGCCGAACTCCGGCTTCGAGGAACCGGCTCGCATGGTGGTCGGCGACCTCGGGTCGCGTCGCTTGCTCCAGGCCCGCTCTGGTGAAGAACAACTCGGCGGCGGCATCCCCGAACTTGGCTCTCGCCTGCCGCCGCAGTGACGCCTGGGTGAGCGCAGCGGCAGCCAGATCTGGCCCGTAACGGGCACGCATCCGCGAGGCGGCTGCCAGCGACTCGGGATCCTCCTCCGACATTGCAGCCTCTAGGGCGTCCTCGGTCAGCCCGAAAGGAAGCTGAGTGCTAGACAAGGATCTTGCTGACGGGAAGTGATGAGTCGGCTCCGATGTCCAAGGCAGACGGCTTGCCACCAGCAGCGATTATCTCCGCACCCAAGACGGCGATCATCGCGCCGTTGTCAGTGCAGAGGTTGGGCCGCGGCGAGCGCAGAGAGATGCCCCGCTCACCCGCACGTTCGGCGAGCAGTGCACGCAGCCGCCCGTTGGCTGCGACACCGCCACCAATCAGCAAATCAGTCGCGCCGGAGGTAACGCAGGCATCCATTGCCTTGGCACTCAGGACATCGCAGACGGCCTCCTGAAAGCTGGCCGCCACATCGGCCACGGGGATGTCCAGCCCGTCACGCTGCCTCGCCTCGACCCAGCGAGCCACAGCGGTCTTGAGGCCAGAGAACGAGAAATCGAACCGATGGCGCTCGAGGTCCTTGCGCGCGGTGAGGCCCCGCGGAAACCTGACATACCCGGGATCGCCGGTGGCCGCCTTGTCGATGTAGGGGCCGCCGGGATACGGCAGGCCAAGCAGCCGGGCGACCTTGTCGTACGCCTCGCCTGCCGCGTCGTCGATCGTCGAGCCGAGCTCGACAATGCTGTCGGCGATGCTCTCGACCTGGAGCAACGAG
>DASRJV010000310.1:0-5304 GCA_035649295.1 Propionibacteriaceae bacterium | reverse complement strand
GAGCTGCGTGACGGGTCCGGAGCGGTGACCCTAGTGTGGCTGGGACGTCGGCAGATTCCCGGAATCGACTGCGGGCGAACCCTCAAGGTGTGGGGCCGGATCAGTTGCCACGAGGGAAAGCGGTTGGTATACAACCCGCGTTATGAGCTGATGGAGACACCGGCAGCCTCGTGATCGAGACCGCTGCGGTGCCTGGCGCATGACCGAGCTGCCAGCCGAGCCCAAGACAGGTTCGCAGGACATGCCTCAGGTCACGGCGGCCGAGACGCCACACTTCCAATACGTTGAGGAGTTCGTCCGCCACCAGCTCGGGGAGTCTCTAGGTGGCGCACGCGGCATGCTCGAGTCAGCGCTGCCATTCGTTGCCTTCACCATCGCCTGGGTCATCGGCCGGGAGCTCTACCCGGCTATCGGTGCTGCAGTTGGTACAGCGCTACTGCTGGCCGCGATCAGACTCGTTCAGCGGCAATCGATCAAGTACGTCGTTCAGGCGGTGATCCCAACGGCGGTCGCTGTTCTGATTGCCACCCGCACCGGACGCGCGCAAGACATCTTCCTGCCCGGCATCGTCTACAACGGCGCTCTGGCTGTGGTCTCTCTTGCCAGCGTTGCCATCCGTAAGCCGCTAGTCGGTTTCATCATCGGGGCCGCCGTGGGTGATCCCACCGGCTGGGCAAAGGATCCAGGACTGGTGAGGATGACATCGAAGCTGACTCTGGTACTTGCGGTGCCGTACGTGACCCGATTCGTCATCCAGCTACCACTCTTCCTTGCCGGCCAGGTGATCCTGCTCGGAGTGGCGAAGGTGGTCCTCGGTTGGCCGCTGCTGATCGCCGCCCTTACCGTCATTGGCCTCATGCTCTCCAAGGGAAAGACCCCGATGGAGGGTTCCCCGCTGGGAAATCGAGGTCAGACCGCCTGAACGCGCGGCGTCGGTGTCTTGGAGACATTGATCGACCCGTCGCGCGGGGCCAGCATCTCAGCGAGCTGGTGCTCGAAGTCCTGAGCCGTCACGAACAGCAATTCGTCACCAGCCTCGAGCGAGCCGTCCTTGTCGGGCGCTCGAGCATGCCCGTCCCGGATGATCGCCACCAAAACGACGTCGCCGGGCCAGTTCAGGTCGCCGATGCGGGCACCGACTGTGGGGCTACTGGAAGGCAATGTCATCTCGACGAGGTTCGTCGCACCTTCATGGAACGTCAGCAGTCTCACCAAGTCGCCGACGGTGACTGCCTCCTCAACGAGCGCCGACATCAGCCGCGGTGTGGAGACCGAGACGTCTACACCCCAGACCTCGTTGAACAGCCACTCGTTCTTCGGATGGTTGACCCGTGCGACCGTACGCGGCACCCCGAACTCGGTCTTGGCAAGCAGCGAGACAACGAGGTTCACCTTGTCATCACCGGTAGCCGCGATAGCACAGTCGCAGGTGTCGAGGCCTGCTTCTTCCAGTGAGGACAGCTCGCAGGCGTCTGCCAGGAGCCACTCCGCCTCGGCGAGGGTCTCGGATTTGATCTCGTGCGGATCCTTGTCGATCAACAGCACCTCATGCCCGTTCTCCACGAGCTCCGCCGCGATGGACCGTCCCACATTGCCGGCTCCGGCAATCGCCACTCGCATCGTCATACTCCTCTCGGCGGGGCGCCGAGAATCGCCTCGACGACAGCTAGCTTCGCATCGACGACAGCGGCGTATGCGAGGTCGCCGTCCTGGAAGACTGTGCTGTGCTTCGGCACCATCCCGGACCCCATCCGAAACAGGAAGGGGATCCGGGCGTCTGTGGCCTCCTCCATCTGCTCGATGGTCCGACCGACCCAAGCTCGATCGACGTGCACTTCCATGAGGCGGACAGAACCCGACGGGTCTCGCCAGTGTGGTTCAGAACCGCTGGGCAGTAACCGCCGCAATACCTGATCTGAGGTCCATCGCACGGTGGCAACGGTTGGGATACCGAGCCGCTCGTAGACCTCGGCGCGGCCGGGATCGTAGATCCGGGCCACCACGTTGTCTACGCCAAAGGTTTCGCGCACGACACGAGCCGACAAGATGTTGGAGTTGTCTCCACTTGACACCGCAGCGAAGCCATCGGCGTCCTCAATACCGGCTTCGAGCAACACCTCGCGATCAAATCCGACGCCCCTCACGGTCTTGCCCGCAAAATCAGGGCCGAGCCGCCGGAACGACTCGGAGTTGAGATCGATCACCGCGACAGTGTGGCCACGCTTCTCCAGGCTTCTGGCCAGGCTGGACCCGACCCGGCCGCATCCCATGATCACGATGTGCACGCGTTGAGTCTAGTGAACCCGGCTGTGGGAACTCTGTGACGCAGATCACTTCCGGCGTGGCTGCCACCGGTGATCGCGATGCTCTGCCGGTGTCGTGCTCGCCACATTAGGGTTTGGGTGTGGTGAATGTGTCCGACATCGGCAAGCGACTGTTGCTGGGCCGGAAACTCCGCAGCACGCAGCTCCACGAGACACTGCTCCCCAAGCGCATCGCACTGCCGGTCTTCGCATCGGACGCCCTGTCCTCGGTCGCCTATGCACCCGACGAGATCTTCCTGACGCTGTCACTGGCCGGGCTCGTCGCGTACTCCTTCTCCTGGAAGATCGCGATCCTAGTCGCCATCGTGATGCTGGTCGTCGTGGCGTCCTACCGCCAAAACGTGCATGCGTATCCGTCCGGCGGTGGCGACTACGAGGTGGCTACGGTCAACCTCGGGCCCAATGCTGGACTCACCGTGGCAGCGGCACTCCTCGTGGACTATGTGTTGACAGTCGCGGTCTCTGTCTCCTCCGGGGTGCAGAACGCAAAGTCGGTCTTTCCGATCTTGGACGGGCGCGAAGCGTGGGTAGCCGCTGGCGTCGTCGTATTGCTGATGGCGCTGAACCTGCGCGGTGTCCGGGAGTCCGGCACCTTGTTTTCGATCCCCACCTACTGCTTCATGTTCTCGATCTTGATCATGGTGATCTACGGATTGTTTCGAATCCTGGTGCTGGGCGAGGACATCCAGGTGCACAGCGCCCAGTACGGGATCGAGCCCGACCCTCAGTACGCAGCCTTCACCGGCTTCGCGATGGTCGCGTTGCTGGCCCGCACGTTCTCCTCTGGATGCGCAGCGCTGACCGGCGTAGAGGCAATTTCCAACGGAGTGCCGGCGTTCCGCAAGCCCAAAAGCAAAAATGCAGCAACCACGTTGCTGTTGCTCGGCGTGATCGCCGTGTCGATGCTCATTGGCGTCGTCGTCCTGGCCAACCTGACCGGGCTCAAGCTGATCGACGAAGGCCTGTCCCACTACACCCTCAACGGTGAGCGGGTCGAGGTGATCGAAGAGACGGCCATCGGACAGCTCTCCGACGCCGTGTTCGCCGACTTCCGGCCGGCTTTCTTCTTCGTCGTCACCGCAACGATGCTGATCTTGTTTCTGGCGGCGAACACCGCGTTCAACGGATTCCCGGTGTTGGGCTCGATCTTGGCCAGGGACGGCTACCTCCCGCGCCAATTGCATACTCGCGGCGACCGGCTTGCCTACAGCAACGGAATCTTGGTGCTGGCGTTCTTCGCAATCGTGCTCATCATCTCCTTCGACGCCAACGTGACCTCATTGATTCAGCTTTACGTGGTCGGGGTCTTCGTGTCGTTCACCGTCAGCCAATTGGGCATGCTGCGGCACTGGACACGTCACCTGAAAGTCGAGAAGAACCCGGCGGTGCGGGGACGGATGATCCGTTCCCGAGTGATCAACGCCATTGGGCTGACGATGACCGCGACAGTGCTGGTCATCGTGCTGCTCTCGAAGTTCACCAAAGGCGCGTACATCGCGATCATTGCAATGGGCGTGCTCTTCGCAGTAATGAAACTGATCAGACGGCACTACGAGGCGGTGGCTCGGGAGACGGCACTGGTGGAGGGCGAGGATCGTACGCTGCCTAGCCGGGTGCGCGCCGTAGTGCTGGTGAGCAAGCTGCACAAACCGACGCTGCGGGCGCTGGCCTTCGCGAAGGCAGCCCGGCCCAGCAGCCTCGAAGCTCTAACCGTGTCGGTTGACGCGGAGGAGACCGAACGGCTCGTGAAGCTTTGGGAGGAGGCCGACACTGGCGTCCCGCTCAAGGTGCTCGCCTCGCCGTACCGGGAGGTGACCAATCCGATCATCGACTATGTGAGGAACTTGCGACGCGAAAGCCCGCGTGACGCGGTGACGGTCTACATCCCGGAGTACGTCGTCGGCCATTGGTGGGAGCAAATCCTGCACAACCAGAGCGCCTTGCGACTCAAGGGACGGTTGCTGTTCACACCCGGCGTGATGGTGACCTCGGTACCGTTCCACCTCGCCTCATCGACCAGGGCCGAACAAAGATTTGAGCGCGAGACCGCTCAGGAAAACGCCCGCCGGTACCTGCGCAGCGGCCAATAGGGGTGCCAGCCGTTCTCCCCGGGTCGCTATTGCCCCGCGCCAACAGCGAGACTCGAATACCAGCGCTGCAGCTCGGCGAACCCCTCGTCGAGACTGACCCGCGGCTCCCACTGCAGTACCTCACGGGTCTGTCGCTGGTCGAACCAGTGCGCGGTGGACAGCTGCTCGACCAGGAACCGGGTGAGTGGCGGATCGTCGGCCGCGGCTTCTGTGCGCAGATCCTCGGTCAGCCTCCACAGGGACTCCACCATCGCTCCACCTGCGCGCGCCAGGCTCACTGGCACATGCCGCGTCGGCTGTGGCGCTCCGGCCGCTCGGCACAAAGCAGACAGCAGCTCGGCGACCGGGCGTGGCTCGCCATTGGTCACCACCAGCGCCTGGCCACGTGCCAGCACACAGCGGTCCAGAGCCGCCAGCAGGGCCTCCACCCCATTGACCACGTAAGTGGTGTCAATGAGCGCAGCCCCCGATCCGATCAGAACCAGTCGTCCGCGGCGCGCGCGATCGACCACTCGAGCGACTAGCTGGGTATCGCCCGGACCCCACACCAGGTGTGGGCGTACGGCGACTACGGCGAGCTGGCCATGATCGGCGCCCAGCGCGATCTGCTCGGCGGCAGCCTTGCTTTTCGCGTAGGGGCCGCGAGCGGCGAACGGGTCAGCGGGATCTGCGCCGCGGCCGATCAGGGACGTGCCGGAATGAGCCACCGAAGGCGATGACACGTATACCAGCCGTCGTACGCCAGCCGTCACACAAGCGTCCACGACCGCACGGGTGCCTTGCACGTTGACTCGTTGGTACTCGCGCTCCGGCCCAACCACGTTCACCTTGGCAGCCAGGTGAATCACCGCCTCGTGGCCATCGAGTGCGCCCAGTACTGCGTCGGCATC
>DASRJV010000309.1:0-2196 GCA_035649295.1 Propionibacteriaceae bacterium | reverse complement strand
TTCGCGTGCCCGGCCACCAGCCCGATCGTCACGGTGCAATCACCGCCGAGGATCAGCGGGACGCGATGTCGCCATACGGACTGAGCTACCTGCTCAGCGATACTTGCCGCCACCCGCACCACCGCTGGAGCGTTCTGGCTGCGGGCATTCGGAGGATCCGGTCTCCAACGGAAGCCTGGCACGTCACCCAGGTCAGCGACATCGCGGCCCCGCTTCATCAGGTCCATCAGACCGGCTTCGCGCAGGGCGCCAGGCGCTCGCTCTACTCCGGGCGTATGGGCTCCGGCGCTGGACGGCGCTCCGATGACGTCCCAATGCAGTGCCATCTGCGGCTCAATCAAGCTGGCGATCCAGAGCCCCGGCTGCAAGATCGATAACGGTCTCCAGAGCACCGGGCTCTTCAAACAAATGGGTGGCAGCAGGGACTAGTTCAATGGTGACGGGGGCCCGCATCACGGCGGCCGCACTCTCGTTGAGCTTGCGGACCTGCGGATCCCGCTCACCGACGATGAGGAGTGTCGGCGCCAGCACGCGACGGAGCGCATCGCCCGCCAAATCGGGCCGACCGCCCCGCGAGATCACCAGCCGAACTCTTTCCGGTCGATCGGCAGCGGTGATCAACGCGGCGGCAGCGCCGGTGCTGGCACCGAACACCGCTAGCGGGAGCTCGGCCGTATCGCTTTGTTCGGCAAGCCAGTCGGCCGCTGCTGTCAACCGGGCCGCGAGCCGGGAGATGTCAAAGCGCAGTTCGCGGGTACGCAGGTCGATCTGCTCTTCCTCGGGTGTCAACAGGTCCAAGAGCAATGTCGCCCAGCCCATCTCTTGAAGCGCGCCCGCGACCCGCCGATTCCGCGGACTATGGCGACTGCTGCCACTTCCATGGGCGAAAAGTACGACTCCTCGCGCCTCTTCAGCGGGAACGGCAAGATCACCATCCAGCACGATGCCGGCGCTCGGTATGCGAGCCGCTCGTTCGACCACCTCTTGCTCGCTGCTCATGTCACTAGTCTGGCGCCAGGTCAGGAGTGTCAGCCGACGGACCAGCTAGGGCTGAAGACATGACTGGTGCTGGAACGTGCAAAGCTATGAAAGATGATCACAAAGATTCGCAGATGCACTGTGCCCGCTGCATCAGGCGTAGCAACTGCTGGTGACTCGTGATGGCTCAGCTACCTGGACCGTTGGTGGTGTCGGTGCACAATCCCCGGTACTTCGCGGCTCCCGCTGCCGCGGGTGCACCGGAGAAGTTGATCTATCTCACAGACCTCGCATGTCAACAACAATCTGCACGACGGATTAGGCCCCGGTCGAGAATGCCCGATGACCCGGAGCGGTTCGACTTCGACGCCTACCTCGGGCTGCTCTCGGAGCGTGGTCATAATTTCGTTCGCCTGAGGTTGCCGCTCCTGCCGTGGTGCATCTGCGTCGCATTTCGAGGTAGCCGGCCGGCTGGCGAGGCAAGATCATTTTCCATCACCTCAGAAAGCCATGATCATGCTGTGGTGTCGAGCTGGAATTCGATCACTGAAGGTTCTCTCGTAGGCTGTGTGGCATGGATGACTCCGACATCCTCGCGCGCATTCGCGAGATGGTCGATGCCGAGCATGAGCTGCGGCGCCAGATGCAGGACAACCCAGACGAGGTCAGCGACGGCGCCGCGAGGCTTCGTGACCTCGAGGAATCCCTAGATCAGTGCTGGGATCTGCTCCGCCAGCGCCGCGCCCATCGGGAGTTCGCACAGGACCCAGACGAGTCCCGGACCAGGCCTCGGCAGCAGGTCGAGGGATACCTGCAGTAGGCCTGAGCGACGCTTCTGAACTGACCCGGCCTAGGCGCTCGACAGCGGCCGATACGCCGCGACGGCCCAGGCCAGATGGCCCGATCTGATCACGTTGGATTCGAGCATCTCGAGCCGTGCTCCGATGGCCCGCATCAGCCGCCGCGAGGACCAGGTCCTGGCGTAGATGGAGATGATGACGACTCCCCCGGGTGCTAACCGGCGCGCGTGATGCTCCACCGCCCGGATCGGGTCCGGCAGGTAGTAGAGGACCTCGTTCATCACCACAGCGTTGGGTGGCTGATCGGCGACGAAGGAGGACCCATCGGCGCAGACAAACTGAGTCCGGCGGTTGCACTTGCGCTCAGCAAGCCGGATGGACTGCTCGCAATTGTCCACGCCGAGGTACCGGCCGTACC
>DASRJV010000308.1:0-7650 GCA_035649295.1 Propionibacteriaceae bacterium | reverse complement strand
GATCGACGCCGAGGACGAAGCCAAGGAGGAAGGCCACGGGCCGAAGAAGGTGCTGGCCGCTCTCGCCAACTGGCGGGTGTGGTACTTCGCGCTGATCTATTTCTGCCTCCAGATCGCGGTCTACGGTGTCACGTTCTTCCTGCCCACCCAGGTGACCGCCATCACCGGCCAGAAGCTTGGCTTCATGTCTTCGCTGGTGACCGCCATCCCTTGGGTCTTTGCACTGGTGGGTCTGCTCATCTTCCCGGGTCTGGCCGACCGCACCCGCAGGCACCGGTTGATCGGCTCGCTGCTGCTGCTGGGCACCGCGTTTGGCATCATCATCTCTGGTGCGCTCAGCGATAATCCCGTGCTCGCGATCGGCGGTCTTTGCCTGGCCGCGATGGGGTTCGTCGCCATGTCCCCAATCTTTTGGACGCTGCCGACCGAGTACATGACCGGATATGCGGCCGCCGCTGGCATTGGATTGATCAACTCGCTGGGCAACCTGGGTGGTTTTCTGGCGCCCATTCAGCGCGACTACTTCAAGGAAACGCTGGGTGGGAATGCGGGCCTGTACTCCCTGTCCATCGGGGCTGTCCTTGCCGCAGTGCTGTTTGCTTCGACCGCGTTGTTCAAGAAGGCCAACGAGGTCGAGGCTGGTCATCTGGACGAGGTCGATGCTCACTACGTCCCGCACGAACAGGCTGAGCTGGCTCGGGGGGTTCACAGGACAACCAGGTAGGGCCATGAGGGCGCTGGTATTGCGCGATTACTACGACATCTCGGTTGAGGAACGGCCCGATCCGGTGCCGGGGTCGGGCCAAGCAGTGGTCGAAGTGATCGCCACCGGCATCTGCGGCTCGGACTTTCACGGCTATTCCGGCGAGAACGGGCGCCGCCACCCTGGCCAGATCATGGGACACGAGACCGTCGGCCGGGTTCGAGAACTCGGCGTAGACGTGGCAGGACTGACGGTCGGCCAGCTGGTGACCGTCAACCCGGTGATGTCCTGCCACGCCTGCCCGGCATGCCTGTCCGGTCAAGAACAGTGGTGCCCTCGACGGGTCGTCTTCGGCGTCGCGCGAGAGATCCCAGCGGCCTTTGCCGAGAGGTTTGCGGTTCCTGCCTCGAGCATCGTGCCGCTGCCGGAAGACATGCCGGAAGAACTTGGCGCCCTGGTGGAGCCGATGGCTGTGGGCTACCACGCGGTACGCCGCGGCCAGCCTGTTCCTGATGATCGCGTGCTCGTCATCGGCGGTGGACCGATCGGGCAGGCGTGCCTCCTCGCTGCCCGGCGTCTGGGAGTCCAGGCGCTGGCCGTCTCCGACGTCAGCAGCTCACGCCGCGATCTGTGTGCGCGACTTGGGGCCGAAGTCATCGACCCGTCAGCAGGCGACCTGCCGGAGGCGGTATCGAACCGGCTGGGTGCGCCGGCGACCCTGGTCGTGGACGCCGTCGGAATCAGCCGGACCGTCGTTGACGCGCTCGCCGCCTCCGGCCTGGGGAGCAGGATCGTGCTGGTCGGAATGGGTTCGCCCCGATTGGAGCTCGATGCGTACGCCCTGAGCACGTCGGAGCGCTCGCTGATCGGGTCCTTCACCTACAGCGCTGCTGAGTTCGCCGATACCGCGGACTGGGTTGGCACGGTTCCTGAAGGCATTGGTGCGCTGATTGATGGCCGCGTGGATTTGGACGGGGCGCCGCAGAGCTTCGACGACCTCGCCCGCGGGCGAAGCAAGGCGAGCAAGATCTTGGTATTCCCACAGGGGCAACCGACGGAGATCACGGCATGACCGTTACGGCCCGTGGCTTGCTAGCTGTCGTCAAAGCTGGCCTTGGTCCTCGGTTCCGGCTGGCAACGGGACCAGCCGGGTCACCTCGGTAGGCGAGGCCAGCAGCCCTTCCAAGGATGCGTTCAACGCCCGAACGGCCTCGCCGCTGCCGTGCTCGTCAAGCTCGCCGACCGAGGTCCACTTCTCGATCATGACAATGGTGCCGTCGGGTGCGTCGTGGATGGCGTAGAGCTCACAACCAGACTCGGAGTGCACGGCGCCAATTGCCGGCCGGAGCGCCTCCACCACTTGATCATGCCGTCCGGGGGCGGGATGGAAGTACGCGGTGACGACGACGGGCGTGGGCATGTCACTCCTTTGGGCTATGGGGCGGGATAACAGTCTGGCGTTGGATGCCGAGTCCTTCGATGCCGACCTCCATGACATCACCGGCTTTCAGCCACACCTGAGGCTGCAAACCCATCCCGACCCCGGGTGGCGTACCGGTGTCGATCAAGTCGCCCGGCTCCAGCACCAGAAACTGGCTGAGATAGTGGACGATGAAGTAGGGATCGAAGATCATCGTCGACGTCGACCCGTTCTGGCGCCGTACCCCGCTCACATCGAGCCACATCCGAAGGTTGAGGACATCCTCGATTTCGTCCGGAGTGACGAGCCATGGCCCAGCTGGATTGAAGGTTTCCGCGGACTTGCCCTTGGACCACTGTCCACCGCGCTCGGTCTGGAACGCGCGTTCGCTGACATCGTTCACGACCACGTAACCGGCGATCGCGCCATGGGCATCGTCCACCGAGTCGAGATAGCTCGTCCGCTTGCCGATCACGACGCCCAGCTCGACCTCCCAGTCCAGCTTCGTCGAGCCGCGCGGGATGCGGACGTCGTCGTACGGCCCGATCAGTGTGTTGGGTGACTTGGTGAACAGGATCGGCTCCTCGGGAACCGGTTGTCCCGTCTCCGCGGCATGGTCGCTGTAGTTCAGCCCGATGCAGAGGATCTGGTGCGGTCTGGCGATCGGGGCTCCGATTCGCTCTCCGGCGAACTCCCGCAGCTCTCCCGCCGCAGTGCGCTCCTGCGCTACCTCGCCGAGCCGAGTCAGTCCCTCGCTTCCGAAGAACCATTCATCGAAGTCGCCGACCACATCGGAGACGTCGAGATAGTGGGTGTCGTCGATCCGGACGACCGGTCGCTCCGAGCCGGCTGGGCCGATGCGCATCAAGTACATGAGAGAACTCTGACACGTATCAGCGCCGAGCCTGTCGATCCTCACTCACGGATAACTGATGGCGCACATTCTCGGGCGAAGTCGTAGCCCGAGGACTTGTCGAGATTGATCGACCAGGTGCTCACGCCAGGGGCATCTGGAGTTCGGCTCCTGAGCTGCCGCCAGATTTGACAGACGTTGCTAGGGCTTTGTTCGCCGGTATCGGTTGGGGTGTCCACGGTCATGAAGCCCATTGCGACTTTGTCATGACCGACAACACGTCCCCAGGCCAGCGTTCGATCGACAATCCAGTTCGGATCCACCGTGCCGTAGTTGTAGAACTGCGGACTGGCCAGATCCACGACATCGGCGATGCGGGCCGCCAGCTCGAGTTGCTCGATCTCCTTTTCCGGCTCCAGTAACGGCGCCATCGTGACAATGAAGTCCCGGCCGTAGCGACTCTTCAGGTCCCGGGTCGCCTGCGCCACCTGAATGGGGTCGATGCCATGTTCCAGGTCCCAGTCAATGCCGCGGAAGTGATAGGTGTCGATGATCTTGGATGCGCTGTTCACCAGCGCCCGCCGCTGTCCATCGGTGGTGATCTTCAATCCGCCGTCATCCCAGCCACCGATCGATAGCAGGACCGGACGTTGGGCTTTGTTGAGCGCATCCACATCCTCGATGAAGGATGCCTTGGACTGCACAGTCTGGGAGAAGGTGATCTTTCCCGTCGTATCGCCGATCGCGAACGCCGCCAGGACCAGGTTGTACGCGGGCGGTACGTCCTGCAACTTCAGCGAGGGCTCGCCCCAACTCTGCCAATAGCCAGCGACCACTCGAGGTGGGAGACGGTTCTCGGCGGCTTCGCCGCCGGAACCGGGCTGCGGTGCCGCTGGAACTGCCGTACGCGGCCGAGAGACCAGCGGCGAAGAATCGGCCGGGAAAACCAGGGCGGTGATCAGAACGGCTACCGCCGCCCCAGCCACCATCGGCGGCCAGGCCAGCAGTGCTGACCTCCGGCGCTGGTGCTCCTGAGGTCTGTCCTGCCGGGTGGCGAATGGATTCAGCCTCGGACTCCGGCCGATCGCGAGGTCCTCCAACCAGCCGAGTAGGAGAACTGCGACCACGATCAATCCGAGAGCCACGGCCGTTCGCTGAGCGATCGCCGCGGTGTTGCTCTGCGGGCTGGATCCGTACCTGACCAGCAACGCCGCCGATATCGAGAATGCTGGAAAACTCCAGAGGAAGATCGTGAGTGCCCGCCCTTGAATGCTTGCGAGAGCAGAGCGAATCCAGGAGGAGCGTGGTCGAGCGCTCGGCTTGCCGTACAGCCGCAGGAGCAAGATCACGGCACCGGCACCCCAGAGCGAGTTGGCCACCGGTAGGCCGGCAAGTGATGCGGCGGTAACGTCGCCGGCCATCAGGGTCCCGACCAACCCGGCGCTCATCAAGATCAGCGACAGGATGATCACTGACGTCGACGACATCTGCTGAAGGCGGTTGTCGTGGTAGGCAAATCCGATCAACCAGTAGCCAGCGAAGAGTGCGAAGGTCAACAGGACCTCACCCACACGGCTGCTCGGGCTCCACGTCCCGGACAAAGCAAGTGCCAAGCCGAGAACCGGTAGCGCCGCAGTGCGCAGAGGCCATTTCCGGAAGCACCACAGCAGCGGTGGACTGATCAGGACCAGCCATAGGTAAGCCGGCACAAACCACAGCGAGCCCGTCCATGCAGTGCCCCAGGCACTGCTCGGCGGCTCGAACAGCGGGATAACCCACAACAGCATCGACTGCCAGTCAGGTGCTCCGCCAGTGCCAGGTCCAGCGCCGGCCGCCACGCCATACCACACCGTGAGCGGAACTGCGACAGCCGCCAGGCCCCAGACCGGCAGCACAACGCGGCGAACCCGCTTCGCCAGCACAGTCCACGGATTGACCGCGGCACGGTCAAGTGAGCCCGCTATCAGCGCACCAGCAATCGCAAAGGTGAGTGCGGCGAACGGGATGGCGATCGGCGTCCAGCTCCAGCCGAACCATTGGTAGATGATCACGCCGATGAGCGCAACCAGGCGGAGCAGATCCAGATGGGCATCGCGCCGCGCCGTAGCGTCGGTGGCCTCCATGAGCTGAGTCATCGTTCAGCAGCTCCTGCCGTGATCGGAGTCTGTTCGACCGGGTGGGCTGCGACCAGACCGGTGTCCAGCGTTCCGGTGCGGGCAAGCTTTTTCCAGCCCGCGCGCACGCCGCGTAGGGCCGTGTACACGGCTGTATAGAGCAGGTACGCCCGCAGCGGCTCGTAAACGATGCGATAGATCGGCACCATCCACAGGTGCCGCCACTTCTCCCGCATCAGCAGGATGCCAACCGCGGCGATGATCAGGTGAGCCGCCAGGAAGAGCAGGAAGTAGAACAGAACGACATCGATTCCCTGCTCCTGGGCAGTCCGAATGCCCATGAACACGATGAAGGGCAGAAAGACAATCGGAAGAATGATGGCGAGGGCGTACTGCGGCAGTACGTACCAGCCGAGCAGCCCATACCGCGACCGAAACAGCAAGTCGCGGTGTTTCCAGATCGCTTGCAGGCTGCCGAAGGTCCACCGGGTGCGTTGGTCCAGCAGTGCATCGACGGTCTCCGGCGCCTCCGTAAAGGCAATCGCCTCATCATCCTGGGTGACCCGCCAGCCGGCGCGATGCAGCGACAGTGAGAGATCACAGTCCTCAGCGAGCGTGACTTCGGTGTAACCGCCGACCTCCTGGACGGCCGTCTTGCGCCAGGCAGCGCAGGCTCCTGGAACGATGCTGATCGCTCCCATGACATCTTGGGCGGCGCGTTCCACACCGATTTGGGTGAGGTATTCCAATGCCTGCCAACGCGTCAGAAGGTTATGTCCACGGTTGCCGACTCGGACCACTCCGGCCACCGCCCCGAGCCGGCCGGTCTGGTCTGCGGCGAGATGACGAACCAGCCTGCCGATCGTCTCAGGAGTCAGGATCGTGTCTGCGTCCAGCGTCACGATGATGTCGTTGCTTGCTCTGCCGAGCCCAGCGTTCAGCGCGCCTGCCTTGCCCGTGTTCTCCTGATCGATGAGCTGGATGCGGGTATCGTGCCGTGCGAGCTCCCGAACCTTGTCAGCAGTGTGATCACTGGACCCGTCGTTGACCACGATGACTTCGGCTGGCGGATGCTTCGATGCCAGAACCGAGCGGAGCGTACGGCTGATGACTTGCTCTTCGTTGTAGGCAGCCAGCACTACTGATACCGGCATGGGATCCTCGTCTGACGACTGCCACTCCACCGCGTCGCGACGACGTCGTCGAGTGGCGGCGATCACGCAATTGCCAAGTCCGATGACGACGACAAAGACGACGGCGACCACGAACAACATGCGAAGCAGCCCTGTTGGCCAGACGAACCAGAACTGAACCAGGCTCAAGGTGATCTTGTCCCAGATCGTGGGCTTCACATCGAAGACGCGATCAGCCAGCATTGGCTGCACATCAGGCATGGTCGTGAAGGTGTAGCCCTGCGATTTCGCGTGCGCAATGAGCCTGGAGACGTAGTCGATGGTCACCTCGCGTCCGGCTCCACCACCGTCGTGGAGCAGGACTGTGACGTTGTCTCCCTTGAGTTCAGGGAGCGGCATCTCGCCGGTCAGCTCGTGGGAGGCATAGCGCCAGTCGTTGCTGTCGAAGTCGTGGGAGGCGACTTGGTAGCCGTAGCGTTGCGAGCGCAGCATCCCTTCGATGACCGTTTGGGTCGACTTCTCATCATCACCCTCGTACGGCAGCCGGAAGTACCCCACCTCCTTGCCGGTGACAGCGCGAATGACGTGATCAGTGATGGTCAATTCGAGCCTCGCACGCCAGTTCGATGTGGTGCTGACGTCGACGTGGGTGAGCGAGTGATTGGCCACTGCGTGCCCCTCGCGCACCTCGCGTCGGAAGATCTCGGGATTTCGCGCGACCATCGTGCCGGTGGCAAAGAACGTGGCGGGCACCTTCTCGGCCGAGAGCAGATTCAACAACTCGGGTGTCCACTTCAGGTCCGGTCCGTCGTCGAAAGTCAGCGAGATCGTGCGTTGCGCAGTGTCCGAATACCCGAAGCGACGGATCACGTAGGCGCTCTGTCCGATGCGTTGCTGCTCGGCTGGTGTGAACGTCGCCTGTACCCGCTTCGTGCCCGGATCAAGGCCAGTAACCTGACCGCCGTCTCGGCGGACCTGCAGGACGCGGACCAGCGGTCCATCGCCGACGACGGGGACTTGCTTGCCGGTGGTGTCGCTTGTCAGAGGCGGTCCCAACCGCTCCTCGGTGGCCGTAAGAGCGGGTGTGTCATTGAGATGCGGGAGGGCCGCCAACATTCCGATGACCGAGAGAGCCATCAAGATGGCCGCGATGAGCCGGACTCTTTGCCAGCGCCGTCCTGATGGATCGACAAATATGACTGGGGACGCCGTCTGGTCCGCAGCGTCGTTTAGCTGCCGTGCGAATATCAATGCCGAGCTTTCGGATCAGATTTATTTGCGTTCAAGTACGCCGGTCACCCCCGGACCTGACGTATAACCCGAGATCTAGTTCTGGCCTGCGATGCCGCTGCTCTGCGATCACGCTGCTCGGGTTCCGACGACAAGGGGAACTACGCCCTCGGTGATTGTGTTCCCGCTGTGAGTGG
>DASRJV010000307.1:0-7994 GCA_035649295.1 Propionibacteriaceae bacterium | reverse complement strand
AACCCGGAGCACATCAACCGCTACCCTCACCAGTTCTCGGGCGGACAGCGGCAACGCATCGGCATCGCCCGCGGCGTGGCGCTGAACCCGAAGGTGATCATCTGCGACGAGCCGGTCTCGGCGCTGGACGTCTCCGTGCAGGCTCAAGTCGTGAATTTGCTCGAGCGGTTGCAAAGCGAGCTTGGATTGGCGTACATCTTCATCGCGCACGACCTCTCCGTGGTCCGGCACATCTCCGATCGAGTTGGCGTGATGTACCTCGGCAAGTTGGTGGAGCTCGGAGACGAGGACCAGATCTACTCCCGGCCGACCCACCCGTACACGCAGGCTCTGCTGTCGGCGGTGCCGTTGCCCGATCCGACCATGCGCAACATACGTGAGCAGATCGTGCTGACTGGTGACGTCCCGAGTCCGGCCAACCCACCCTCTGCCTGCAGGTTCCATACCCGCTGCTGGAAGGCACAGGAGATCTGCAGCATCGATGAACCTTTGCTGGTCGAGCGACCGGACGGGGAGTCGGCACACGTTTCGGCGTGTCACTTCGCTGAGCCCCGTGTGATCGTCGCCTGATTTGCGCATGCACTGCCCCAGCGAAGTGGGCGCTGATGCGGCATAAGGTGGGGCCGTGACTCCTGATCTGACGTCTGAGCCCGCCCGGCGGCTCATGCTGGTCCATGCCCATCCCGATGACGAAACGATCAACAACGGGGTGACGATGGCCAAGTACGTGGCAGAGGGTGCGGCCGTCTGTCTGGTGACCTGCACGCTCGGCGAGGAAGGCGAGGTACTGGTCGAGGAGCTCGCGCATCTGGCTCCAGAAGAGAACGACGATCTGGGAGCGCATCGACTGGGCGAACTCAAGCTGGCCATGGAGATCCTGGGTGTCAGCGATTTCATCCGACTCGGCGGCGACGGTCGATATCGGGATTCCGGCATGGCCTACGCCACAGACGGTCGCGCCATTGCTCGCGACGTGCTTCGGGAAGGAATCTTCTGGACGGCGGATCTGCTGGAGGCCGCTAACGAGCTGGTACCAGTGATCCGCGACCGGCGTCCACAGGTGCTGATCACCTATGACCAGATCGGCAACTACGGTCATCCGGATCACATTCAGGCTCATCGAGTTGCTATGTACGCCACCCAGCTGGCCGGGGTGCCGTCCTACCGTCGGGACCTGGGCGAGCCGTGGACCGTCGCTCGGGTGTTCTGGTGCACGATGAGCAAGAGCCGAATGCTGGCCGGCATCCAGGCACTGCGCGCCGCGGGTGACATGGAAACCTTCGAGGGCTTTGATGCCGATGGCCCGCTGTCCTCGCTGATGTCCGACGACGCCGATATCTCGGTGGAGATCGATGGAACTCCCTGGGTAGCACGAAAGATCGCGGCGATGCGCGCGTACGCCACCCAGATCACCCCCGACGGCCCATTCTTTGCTGGTGCCGAGGTGCTGGGTGACGCGCGCTGGGCTCGCGAGTATTACCGTCTTGCGACCGGCACTTCCCTTCCTGAGGGAGATGGTTGGGCTGACGATCTGTTCACCGGACTGAGTTAGCGCTCGTGACGAGCGCAAGCTGGCCCGAGACGTTCCCCAACTCCGAAACTGCGTCGGATCTGACGTTCGGTGTGCCCGGCTCGGCCGACGCGTTGCGCCACGTGATGGGCCACTTCGCCTCAGGAGTGGCCATTGCTACGGCGCTGCATCGCGGCATCAAGCACGCGATGACGGCGACGGCTGTGTGCTCGGTGTCACTTGAGCCACCTTTGGTTCTGGTCTGCGTCAGCAAGTCAAGCCGTTTCCATGCCGCGATCACCAAGGCCAGGTACTGGTGCCTGTCACTGCTGACCGTCGACCAGGAGGAACTTGCCAGGCACTTCTCAAATCGCGGACGCGATTTACTCAGCCAATTTGACCGTGTTCTGCACAGCCCCAGCCCTATCAGCGGGACACCACTCATCGATGGCGCCCTCGCCTGGCTCGAGTGCACCACTTTTGGCGTGCACGAGGGTGGTGATCACACCATCGTGGTCGGCCAGATCGCCCGGGCCAGCGGTCTGCCATCTGACGATGACCCAGACGCACCACCGCCATTGACGTACTATCGGGGGGCTTATTCCTAAAGGGGGAAGCCGCGAGGGGCGTGAGCGTCGGAAATCGCGCGCCGCCGCACGGAGGAGGAGGGAGCAGAGGTGTTTTTTCTCTGCGATCGACGACGACGGCGGCGGACTCCCCGCGCGATGCGCGAACGCCCCACAAAACTAATCTGCCGTCCGATCCGAGGTAGCAGTTCGTGACCACCCAGACGCCAAGATGGGACGTCGAGCCCGATGACGCCGCCATCGAGGAATCTGCCCATCCGGCAGATGAGCAGTCCGCTGATGGTCTGCCTGGTGGCAGACGGATCAGATGGGTCCTGGTCGCCGCGGTTGTCGGCGGCGTACTGGTTCTCATGGGAATTCTCTACGTGGCCGGTTACCTCGTCGCGGGCGACAAGGTCCCCAAAAAGGTACAGATCTCAGGCGTGGCGGTCGGCGGCCTCAGCCGCTCCGATGCCATTCAGAAGCTGTCCATGGAGCTTGGCGCTAGGGCGGCTGAGCCACTCAACCTCACTGTTGGAGAAAAGGACGCTCCGCTCAAGCCGGCCGATGCCGGCCTTACGGTCGACTACGCCAAGAGCGTCGAAGCGGCCGGCGGAGGCAAGAGCCTCAACCCTGTGCGCATCCTCAAGACCCTTACCGGCGGATCACCCATTGACGCGGTGGTGGTGGTCGACCAGGCCAAACTCCACGCAGCGATCGGCCAGTTGGCTACCAAGACCTTCGACCATCCACCGGTCGATGCCGCGCTCGCGTACCGGGGCACGAAGATCAAGCAGAAGCAGGCCCGAGAAGGAACAGCGTTGCAGCAAGATGCGGCGGCGGCGGCGATCACGAGCGGTTTCTTGAAGGTGACGGGACCGATAGCATTGCCCGCTGATATCTCTCAGCCTGCGATCACCAACGATGAGGCCGACAAAGTTGTCGCGGACTTCGCCAAGCCCGCAGTCTCCGCCCCCATCAAGGTCAGTATCAGCGGTGCCGGATCCTTCGAGATCAGCCCCAAGATGATTGCCAGGTCGATCTCCTTCCGTCCCCTAGACGGCAATCTCGTAGCCGCACTGGATGAGAAGAAGCTGCGGCACAGTGCTGATCCAGCCATTGACAAAGTGGAGCTGGTAGAGCCGAAGAACGCCACCGTACGGCTGGTGAACGGCAAGCCGAAGGTGATCCCCGCTGTCAACGGGACGACCGTCGCGGCCGACAACTTGAAGAAGGCAGTCGAACCGGTGTTAGTCAAACCGGCTGCCGAGCGGAAAGTAAGCGTGCAGCTCACGGGCGCCAAAGCGACCTTTTCCACACGTGATGCGAAGAAGCTCGGCATCAAGCAGGTGACCGGCCAGTTCACGACCTCTTTTCCCTACCTTCCGTACCGCAACATCAACATCGGCCGGGCTGCGGCCAAGATCAACGGCACTGTGCTCAAGCCGGGTGAGGTCTTCTCGCTAAACCAGGTCATCGGTGAGCGCACCAAAGCCAACGGCTTCACCGAGGGCTTTGTCATCAAGGACGGCAGGTTCCGCAAGGAGCTCGGTGGCGGTGTGTCGCAAAGCGCCACGACGACGTTTAACGCCATGTTCTTCGCCGGGCTGAAAGACGTTTTTCATAAGCCGCACGGTCTATTCATCGACCGCTATCCGGCGGGCCGAGAGGCGACGGTGGCGTGGCCCAGTCTGGACCTCAAGTTCCAAAACGACAGCAAGTACGGCGTACTGGTACAGGCGTACATCGTCAAGGGCACACCCGGCCGCAAGGGGTCGATCACGGTGAAGATGTGGTCGACCAAAACCTACGACAAAGTGGTGGCGACCCGTCCGATCAAGTCCAACTTCACGACCGGTCGTGAGATCAAGGACGACTCGAAAGATTGCGAGCCGACAAGCCCAGTGCAAGGTTTTGATGTCCGTTACCAGCGGTTGTTCTATCAGAACGGCTCGGTGGTACGCCGGGAGAACTTCAGCTGGCGCTACGCTCCGACCAACCGGATCACCTGCAAGAAACCGTAGGGTGGTCGAATTCCGCAAGACGGCGAAGCGTCCTCATGACGCAGGAGCTAGGTAGCGGTAGGCGTGGTGAGGGACGAAGCCCAGGCTGGTGTACGCAGCAATAGCAGATTCATTCACCGTCGCCACCTGCACGTAGCCATAGCGGGCGCCCCGGCGAGCCCCCCAATGTCCAAGTGCAATCGTCATCGCCGTCGCCATGCCGCGCCGACGATGAACGGGACGGGTCCAGATCGAGGCGAGCCCCAACCAGTCTTCGTGCTGGTGCCCGCGGGCAATCGCGACAAGCTCGGAATGATCATCCGGCCCTTCGCCCGTAACAGCCGCGAATGCTCGGGGACCGTTGCCTTCCAAGATCATCCGGACAATGACTGGATCGGCCGAGTTCGGTCGACTGAGCTGATACATCTGCTCCCAGTCCGGCTCTAGCGCCTCCTTGATCGTCACGGCATGGACGGCCGATCGATCCGCCAGGAGGTCGGCTAGCCGGCTGACCAGAACAGCTGTCGGCTGGTCGATGCTCCGCCATCCCACACGCCGTAATGCATGTTCCTCAGCCGAGCCGTCGATCACTTGGGCCAGCGGAGCGATGCGGCGGGAGGCCGCGAAGCTGATGATCTGCTCAGCAGCCCGCTCGATCGGTACCCCAGGATCACCGACCGCATGGCATGAGTTGGCGCGGCGGGTAAATCCACCTGCTGCTCGGAGAGTCCACTGGCCCAACGACGAGTGCCACGCCAACCAGCCCGGCAGTGCGTGCTGCTGGAGTTCGTGGGCTGAGATCCGGCGAGGATCGGGCCCCCCGGCCGCTGGGGGCGCGCGCCGGGCAGTGATGATCACGGACCGCTCGATCACCTGCGTGGCATCGGTCGTCATGAGCCGTACCGAGGCTGGATCCAGGACATCGATCCAGCCGATGACATCAGTCGCTGAACCGTCAGGCAGCCGGTATCTCACCACCCACCGCTCGCCAAGGAGCGCTGTGACCAGCGGGTCGCTGCTCCGACCAGCCACCAGACCCGCCTTTCGAAGATGGACCTTAGTAATCATTGCCGCTGAGACGCGTGATACTAGGCGATGAGGATCGCGTTGCTCGCCGGGGGCGACGACGCACATAGCAAAAATCAAGGAGCGACTTCTGTGACGTACGTCATTGCTCAGCCATGTGTGGACCTGAAGGACGGTGCCTGCGTCGAGGAATGCCCGGTCGACTGCATATATGAGGGTAGGCGGATGCTTTACATCCACCCTGATGAATGCGTCGACTGCGGTGCCTGCGAACCGGTGTGCCCGGTGGAGGCGATCTTCTACGAGGACGACACGCCAGACGAATGGAAGGAGTACTACAACGCCAACGTTGACTTCTTCTCCGACCTCGGTTCCCCGGGCGGCGCTGCCAAGCTCGGCGTGATTGACAAAGATCATCCGCTGATCGAAGGCTTGCCCCCGCAAGAGCACGACGAGTGACCGCTGGGCTGTGTTGACGGGGGTTCCGGCGCGACGCAGCAGACTGGCATCGGGACTTCCCGACTTCCCCTGGGACACGATTGCAGCTGCGAGAGCGACTGCCGAGGCGCATCCGGACGGGATCGTCGATCTGTCAGTCGGAACGCCGGTCGATCCCACACCGGACCTGGCGATGCGGGCGTTGTCCCGAGCGGCTGACAGCCCCGGATATCCGTTCACGGCTGGTACGGCCGCCTTGCGTCAGGCAATTGTGTCCTACCTCCGGCGGCGATGGGCGGCTGAGGAGCTTGCTCCCGATGCCACCTTGCCGGTCATCGGCACAAAAGAACTGGTGGCATGGCTGCCGACGTTGCTCGGGCTCGGTCCCGATGATCTCGTGATTTATCCGACGATGGCCTATCCGACCTACCTGGTGGGGGCCCGAATTGCGGGCTGCCGGGCAATCGCCTGTGATCATCCCGACGACCTGGGTGACGCCCGGCCGGCACTGGTGTGGATCAATTCGCCGGCAAATCCGACTGGTCGAATCCTCGATGCCGGCGCGCTCAAGAATTGGGTGAACTGGACTCGTGAGCGTGGATCACTGCTTGCTTCCGACGAATGCTACGGGGAGTTCGGCTGGGAGTCTGAGCCGATCTCGGTGCTACACCCATTGATCAATGAAGGTCAGCACAGCGGCCTGCTCGCCGTTCACTCGCTCTCCAAACGCTCCAATCTGGCTGGCTACCGCGCCGGCTTCGTCGCCGGTGAGCGAAACGTGGTGGCGGACCTGCTCGCAGTTCGCAAGCACGCGGGGATGCTGGTACCTCGACCGGTTCAGGAGGCGATGATCGAGCTGCTCGGTGACCATGATCACGTTGAGCTGCAGCGGGCCCGCTACCTGAGGCGCCGGACCTTGCTGCGACCAGCGCTGCAGGCGGCCGGCTTCCGGATCGAGCACTCGGAGGGCGCCATCTACCTGTGGGCCACTCGTGATGCGGACTGCCACGTATCGGTTGACTACCTGGCTCGGATGGGCATCTTGGTGGCGCCCGGAGACTTCTACGGCGACGCTGCGACCAGGTACGTACGCATCGCCCTCACCGCTACCGATGAGCGCGTCGCTGCCGGTGCTGCACGTCTCATGGCCGCTCAGGATTCCTGACTCGCCCTCTCGCTGGAATCTGCGTACGTATACGCAGGTTGCAGCACGTCAGCGAACCGTGATCTCGACACGCTCGTTCTTGAGCCTCGGCGAGGCCTCTTGCCAGTCGGGAAGGTTGAAGTCCTGGGTTTGCCAGGACCGGTTTCTGATCTTGACCGTGGTTACGCCATACAGGTGGGCATTCGCCACCGCAAAGTGCGCGTACGCCCATGCCCGCCGGCCACTCCCGGCACGGATGGTGATCACTGATCCGTCCGCGGAGTCATCGATGTTGCCGAACGTCCGCTGCAGTGACGTGCGAAATTCCTCGGCGTCTCCCGGCGTGCCACTGCGGTCCAGGCAGCTAAAGCCAGCAGCCGACTGGCCGGTCAGTGCGCTGGCCAACACCCGGGCGTCGGCCTCATGATCGCGATAGGCCTCTGGATGCCCACTGAACTGCACCTTTTGAGCGACGTCATTGATGTCGGCGCTCTCCCAGTTCTTGATCTTGACGAGAGCGTCATAGAACTTCCCCGTCGCGTAGTACGGGTCCGTCAGCTGCTGCCTGGTACCCCACCCCTGGGAGGGGCGTTGCTGGAAGAGGCCGACCGAGTCGCGATCGCCGTACTCGAGATTGCGGATCCCAGTCTCCTGATAGGCCGTGGCAAGGGCGATCGATGCAGCACGGGGTGGCAGACCCCGACGTACTGACACCCCGGCAATGATTGAGGCGAAGTGGGCCTGTTCGAGATCGACCACCGTGGATCTGTTGTTGGCGCTTGCCAGGCATCGCTGTTGCCCGGGCACCGGCTCTGTCAGGTTTCGGGCACGGAGCCACCAGAAGGCTCCAACGCCGGCCGCAATCACCAGGGCTAACGCGACGGCGAGGCACCCCAGAGTTCGGATTGTTTCGGATCGCAATGGGCTCAGTTCGCGTGTAGCTCGGCGTTCAACTCAACTCCACCACGTGGCCGACGACGCATCTCGACGGCGCCGGTCACCGAGTTCCGTATGAACAGCAGCCCATCTTCGCCGGAGAGGCTGCGTGCCTTGACCACCTCGCCGCCCGGCAGCGTGACCTTGGTGCCTGCCGTGATGTAGAGACCGGCCTCGACGATGCAATCGTCGCCCAGTGCAATGCCGATACCCGCATTGGCGCCAAGAAGGCAACGTTCACCGATCGAGATGACCTCCGTGCCACCACCGGACAAAGTCCCCATGATCGACGCACCGCCGCCCACGTCGGAATCACATCCGACCACCACGCCTGCTGAGATTCGGCCCTCCACCATCGACGCGCCGAGCGT
>DASRJV010000306.1:0-9706 GCA_035649295.1 Propionibacteriaceae bacterium | reverse complement strand
TCTTCATCGTCGGGCCGATCCTGGCTACCTTCCTCGCCACCGCCCTCCATCCAGCGCTCGGTATTACCACCAGCGCTGTCATCGGTCTTATCGGGGCCGTTGCGCTGGCCGCTCAACGCAGCAGTCAGCCGCCGGTCGGGGCGGCTTCACGAGGCCATGTCGCACTAAAACGGTTGCCATGGCTGATCCTGCTACCGGTCGCGATCGCTAGCGCCGCCATGGGCATGGTCTTCGGCAGTATGGAAGTCGTCGTCGTCGCGTTTGCGAAGGAGGCCGGCGTGCTTCCGTTCGCTGGAGTGATCTTGATGGCATGGGCGTTCGGGTCGCTGGTCGCTGGAGCTATCACAGGAGCGATCGCCTGGCGGGCATCGCCTGCTCGACGCTTCCGCGTCGGCGCGATCCTGCTTGCAGTGTCACTGCTGCCGATGCCTTTCGTCAGCCATCCGCTGGTTCTCTCGCTGCTCCTCATCCTCAGCGGTATGGCCATTGCACCAACCTTGATCGCTTCGGTTGCGGTCACCCAGGCGTCGGTGGATCAGACTCGGCTGACCGAAGCACTCGCCTGGATCTCGACCGGAATGGCGGCCGGTGTGGCCGCCGGTGCGGCTGCCGCTGGTCAGCTGATCGACCAGGCCGGGGCACAGGCTGGCTTCGTTGGCGTAGCGGTTGCCGGACTATTGCTCACGCTCAGCGCTCTCTTCGTTCGCGCGCGGCCTACTAGCGCCGGGCCGGATGGGACGCCGAGCGCCCCGACCGAGCTCAGTTCAGCCCCGACAGATACTCCTGCAGCTGAGTCTGCGCGTCCGCCGGTCGGAACCCGGCGCTGATGATCCTGTCCAGGCTGAGGATGCTGTGCCGTGGGCGGGGAGCGAGCGACTTGCTCGCCGCGTACTCAGCGGTCGTCACACTCCGCACTGACTCAATGTCCCGGCCGCGCGTCCGGAATACTGCACGTGCAATGCCTGCCCAGGTCATCGGATCACCGTCGTTGGTGAGGTTGTAGGTTCCGTACGGCACTTTGTTCTCCAGCAGGTGGACGACGGCGCGGCTGATTTCGGTCGTGAACGTGAGCCGGCCGAACTGGTCATCCACCACTTCCGGATTGACCCCACGGTCGGCCAGGGAAGCCATGGTCCGCACAAAGTTGGGGCCATCCCCGATCACCCAGCTGGTCCTCAGTAGGTAGTGCGCCGGAAGAGAATCGACCAATGCGTCTCCGGCTGCCTTTGTCTGACCGTAGACGCCGAGCGGTGAGAACGGTTCGGTCTCGGTATGGATTACCTGCGCACCGTCGAAGACGTAGTCGGAGGAGATGTGTACCAAAGTGAACCGGTGCCTGCGCGCCGCCTCAACAAGGGCGGCGACACCGCTGACGTTGACCGCCCAGGCTTCGCGTCGGCCTTCGTCAGTCTCAGCAGCATCGACTCTGGTGTATGCGGCCGCGTTGATTACAACGCCATAGGGTCCGAAGTCGAAGCCCGCCATGGATTCCGGACTCGCCAGGTCCAACGTTGCCCGGGTAGCCGGGACCGCCTTGGGGAGCGCCCTGATCAATGCGCGCCCCAATTGACCACCGGCTCCGATGATCAAGGTCTGCTTCGATTCCATTGGCCTGACGTCAACGAGTCGCGGATGCGTCTTGTCCGCCGCGGACAGCTCCGCTTGCTCGAGTGGGATGGGCCAGTTGATCGCCAACGTCTCGTCAGCGAGGTTGACGAAGGTGTAGGAATCCCTCGCTGCCGGACTCCAGTGATCATTGACCAGGTACGAATACGCGGTGTGCTCCGCCAAAGTCTGGAAGGCGTTCCCGACTCCACGAGGCACGAAGATCGCGGTCTCCGGGCCCATCTCGGTGGTGAAGCAGCGGCCGAAGCCTGCTCCCTGCCGCAGGTCAACCCAGGCGCCGAAGATCCGCCCGGTCGCCAGCGACACGAGCTTGTCCCACGGCTCGGCATGAATGCCGCGCGTCGCGCCAACCCGGTGGTTGAACGACATGTTGTTCTGCACCGGTGCGAAGTCAGGAAGGCCGAGGTCCACCATCTTCTGGCGCTGCCAGTTCTCCTTGAACCAACCACGCGCGTCGGCGCGGATGTCCAGGGAGATGATCAGCAGACCCGGGATCGGAGTCTGCTTGATCATCAGTTCCGACATCGCCCTTACTGTCCGACCCTCGCGTACGCGGCCTCGGTCTTGGCCTTCTGCGGCCGCCACCACGCTTCGTTGGCCTGATACCACTCGATCGTGGCGGCTAGACCGGACGTGAAGTCGGAGAAGATCGGCTGCCAACCCAGCTCTAGCCTGAGCTTGGTGGAATCTATGGCATAGCGCAGATCATGACCGGCGCGATCGGTGACGTGATCGTATGCGTCACGCGGCTGCCCAAGCAGCTCCAAGATCGTCTCGACTACTTCCTTGTTGTCCCGTTCGCCGTCCGCGCCAATCAGGTAAGTCTCGCCGATCTTGCCTTCGGTGGTGATCAGCAGCACGGCGGAGCTGTGATCATCGACATGGATCCAGTCACGGACGTTCAATCCCGCCCCATAGAGCTTCGGCCGCGCGCCGTCGAGGACGTTGGTGATCTGCCGTGGAATGAATTTCTCGACGTGCTGATACGGACCGTAATTGTTCGAGCAGTTGCTGAGAGTGGCCTCGACGCCGAAGGAGCGCACCCAGGCCCGCACCAGGTGATCCGAGCCGGCCTTGGTCGCCGAGTATGGGCTGGACGGGTTATAGGGCGAGCTCTCGTTGAATCGGTCGCGGTTTTCGAGGGCGAGCTCGCCGTAGACCTCGTCGGTGGAGATGTGGTGGTAACGGATGCCGTATCTGCGAACTGCCTCCAGGAGGGTGTACGTCCCCACCAAGTTGGTGGCGATGAATGCAGACGGGTCCCGCAATGAGTTGTCATTGTGGGACTCGGCTGCGAAATGGACCACGAGATCATGGTCCCGGACCAGCTCATGGACCAGGCTGGCATCACAGATGTCGCCTCGGACGAACGTGAAGCGATTCTTGGGCAAGCCTTTCAGAGATTCCCGATGTCCGGCGTAAGTCAACTTGTCCAACACCGTGACCGAAGAATCTGTGTGATCGAGTACATACCGGACGAAGTTCGAGCCGATGAAACCCGCCCCGCCGGTCACCAGAAGTTTCGTCATGCGAGTCATCCTATGGAGGCCTGACGACTTGTGGCGGGCGGCTTAAAGTGCGAGCAGAGCTTGATTGCTCCGCTCCGCTCCGCGCGGATCGCGCTCGACGATCCGCCGACTTCGTCGTCGCTCGCAGACGAAAGCATGCCTGCTCGCTCCTCCTCAGCACGGCGGCGCGCGATCCGGGGGTGTAGTGCTCGGCTTGTCCGCCATCAGCAATGCGAGACTGGGGCCCGTGCGAGGCATCATCTTGGCCGGCGGCTCCGGGACCCGACTGCATCCGGTGACATTGGGGGTGAGCAAGCAGCTGATGCCGGTCTATGACAAGCCGATGATCTATTACCCCTTGTCAACCTTGATTTTCGCCGGGATCCGTGACGTGTTGGTGATCACTACGCCGCATGACGCCTCAGCCTTCTGGCGGCTGCTCGGCGATGGCTCGCAATTCGGTATTTCGATCAGTTACGCGCAACAGCCGTCGCCGGACGGATTGGCGCAAGCCTTCGTCATCGGTGCTGACTTCATCGGTTCCGACAAGGTGGCTCTGGTACTGGGCGACAACATTTTCTACGGGCCAGGCCTGGGAACTCAGCTGCGTCGCTTCACCGAGGTTGAGGGTGGGGCGGTCTTCGCGTACTGGGTGGCCGAGCCCGGAGCGTACGGCGTGGTGGAGTTCGACGCCGATGGGCGCGCAATCTCACTGGAGGAGAAGCCAGCTCATCCCAGGTCGAACTACGCCGTTCCAGGCCTGTACTTCTACGACAATGACGTGGTCGGCATTGCCAGCCAGCTTCCGCGGTCGGCGCGCGGTGAGTACGAGATTACTGACGTGAACCGTCACTACCTCGCAGCGGGGAAGCTTCAGGTTGGAGTTCTGCCCCGCGGCACGGCTTGGTTGGACACCGGGACGTTCGACTCGATGAACGACGCCAGCAACTTCGTCCGCACTCTTGAGGCCCGGCAGGGCCTGAAGGTCGGGGCACCTGAGGAAGCGGCCTGGCGGCAGGGCTTCCTGACCGACGATGAGCTCGAGCAGCGGGCGGCCGCATTGCTGAAGTCTGGTTACGGAACCTATCTCGCCGACATTTTGCAGCGGCAACGGCAAAGCGTGCTCAACGTAAGGTCCTGATGTCTTGCTGGATGATCACCGGCGGCCGCGACGGGCCCTCAGATAGTCGGCGACCACGTACTCCCCGAGCCGGCTGATATCGGGAGTGAAGACCCGACCGCCGGCGCGGCGGGCAATGGCATCGACAAAGCGGGCCAGGCCTTCGTCATCGCCCAACATGAACGTATTGATCGTCGCGCCATAGCGGGTGAGCTCATCCACCTCGGCGATCGTTGCGCGAAGCGTCTCCGATGTCGTCGGCCAGTGAAAGTAAGCCTCTCCCCCGCCGGTGAGATGAGCGGTTGGCTCGCCGTCGGTGATCACGAGCACCACCGGCTCTGCCTCGGGATGCCGACGCAGGTGGCGCGAGGCAAGCATCAGCGCGTGTTGCAGATTCGTTCCTTGCATCCACCCCGGCTCAACTTCTGCGAGCTGGACGGGGGTCATCCGGCGAGCGAGTCTGTCGAAGCCGACGACCTGGAGCGCATCCTGCCGAAATCGGGTTTCAATGAGGTGGTTGAGCGCCAGCGCCGTTTGCTTCATCGGACCCCAGCGTCCGTCGTGCACCATCGAGAAGGAGAGGTCGACGCACAGCGCCACCGCCGCGCTGATCCGCCGCTCGGTCTCGGTGACCTCGAAATCACTGACATCCAGAGCAACACCGGTGGCGGTCAGCCCGGAACGGTGCAAAGCGTTGGACACCGTACGCGGCGCATCAATTGGCAGTTCATCGCCGAAGGCCCAGAGCCGCGTCAGGCCGGTCGGCTCATCGGCTGCGCCAGTCTGGTGATCGTCATGATCGCCACGGCCAGATGCGTCGAGCTGCGCGAACACCCGTCGCAGCGCCGTCTGACCTAATCGCCGAACGGCGCGCGGGGTCAGACGCAGGCCATCCTCGTCCCTGATCAGGTAGCCCTGTTCCTCCAACTCTCGCTCCAGATCACGCAGAGCTTGCAAGTCGCTCAGGGCTTCCCGACCAAGGTGCTTGGCCAGCAACTCGACGTCCACGTCATCCAGTGTCGAGACTCTGTCGGCCTGGGACAGCTGCGCCTCGAGCGCCTCCAGATCGGCCAGGTCGGCAACCGCCTCGACCGCGGCGCTGTAGCCGAGTGGCTCACCTCCGGGGCGCATGCCCGCGGCCTGGTCCCTGTCCAGACCGGGACGCAAGGCCCGTAGGTTGTCAGCCAGTTGAGCCATCTCCGAGGCGAGATCGGCATCAGCGAGTACGTGGCTCAGCAGTTGCCCAAGCTGCTCCCGCTGCTCTGGGCTGAGCGAGGCCATCAGCCTCATGCTGGCGGCCTCGCGGCGCGCCAGCGCATCGATCAGCTCTTCGATCGTCTCCGGTCGTTCTGGGAAGAACTCTCCATGGCGCTCCATGAAGTCGGCGAACTGGTCGGTCGTATCCTCCTGCCGGGCATGGGCGGCAAGCAGTGCGTTGAGATCAGCCAGCATGTCTTTGACGCGCTGCATCGCCTCCGGATCCGGAGATTCCAGAGCTTGCTTGATGCCCGCGAACTGGGCGTCCAGCACCTCCCGCTGCAGCATGCTCTTGATCGCCTCGAAAATGGCGCGGGCCTCGTCGGACCACCACGAGTACTGGTCAAGGGCACGCACTTGACCAGCCACATCGTCGGGCAGTGTTTCCAGCTCCAGCTCTGCCAGCCGCGCATCGTCGGTGTCACTGCCGGCCAAAGTCTCCTGCTCGGCCGCCAGCGCTTGGTCGAGTGCGGCCCTGACCTGATCCAGCGTTGCGCCGAGCTCGCCCCGTCGTCGTGCCTGCGCGCGCAACCTCCTGATCTTTTCCGTCAACCGGTCCAGACCGCCGCGACCGTCCACTCCGCGGCGCATCAGATCCCGCAAGGAGTCGCGCACGGTTCCTGCGGAAAGCACATCTTGACCGATCTTGTCGATGGCCTCGCGTACGTCGAACGGCGGCCTCAGCGGGTCCGCTCCGCCGCGCCATGGTCCATAGCGGAAATGGCGGTGTGCCCGGTCGGGCAGCTCGCTGCGGTGATCGCGCCCGCTGTCATCGGAAACCATGATTACTTCCCGTCAGGACGCTCCGTAGACCATCCGGCCACCGACGGTCTCTTTCTCGAGCCGTCGGGTCAAGTGCAATCCCTCGAGAGTGAATTCAGCGGCAGCGGCGACCTGGCCGCGGCCAGCTGCATCGTCGTAACCAAGCCGGGACAACACTTTGTACAGACCCGGGACCGCGCCCAGCTGCGCGAGCAGATCGGACGCGGCAACCAGGTCACCGGTTTCCACGAGCCCGCCCTGGGCGAAGACATTGGTGAAACCGGATAGGTCCAGACCCGACAGTCGATCGCGGAAGGTCGCCGCGACCGCGAGCCGTAGCAGGTGATCCAGCACCGCTTGCTCACGGCCTTCCTCTCCCATCTCGAACTCGATCTTGCCGAGCAACGTGGGTAGCACCACACCAAGATCGCAGATCCGCGCGACCGCGATTTCATGATCATGTGTTCGAGCCGCTCGCCGCAGCGCGGAGGCCGCTACCCCTTCCGCGGCTGCTATCGCGAAACGTGCCGACACGCCAGACCGCTGATCTACCGAACTGGACTCGCGGAGGTTGCCGACAAGCCGCGCCAATACCTCAAGAAGATGATCACCGACCTCCGCCACCAGTTTGGCTTCCTGACGGATCAGGGTCACCTCATCGGACATATCGGTGAGGTAGTGGGTACGCAACTCTGCGCCGAATCTATCCTTCAGCGGAGTGATGATTCGGCCGCGATTGGTGTAGTCCTCGGGATTAGCCGTCGCGATCAAGAAGATATCGAGAGGCAGTCGCAGCGAGTAGCCACGTACCTGAATATCGCGCTCCTCCAAGACGTTGAACAGCGCGACCTGGATGCGCTCGGCCAGGTCTGGCAGCTCATTGAGGCCGAATACACCTCGATTGGTGCGAGGCACCAGGCCGTAATGCACGGTCTCCGGGTCGCCGAGCGTACGACCTTGAGCGACCTTGACTGGATCGACATCGCCGATCAGGTCGCCTACCGAGGTATCCGGGGTCGCCAGCTTCTCGGTGTAGCGTTCGTCGCGATGCCGCCACTCCACTGGCAGCTCATCTCCCAGCTCCGCTGCCAATGAGCGGCAGCGGACACACACCGGCACGTACGGATCATCATGGATCTCGCACCCAGCAACTTGCGGACTCCACTCGTCGAGGAGCCCGGCCAGCGTACGCATCAGCCGTGTCTTGCCCTGCCCACGTTCGCCGAGTATCACCAGGTCGTGGCCGGCCAGGACTGCGCTTTCCAGTTCAGGCAGCACCGTCGCGTCGAAGCCGACGATTCCGGGAAAGGCCGTCGCTCCCGAGCGAAGCCGTTTCAGCAGGTTGTCGCAGAGCTCAGCCTTGACACGGCGGCTCACATATCCAGAGTCCCGGAGCTCACCGCGCGTGGCAGGCTGCCGGTGAAGAGGCTCACGCATGGACCGACATTACGACCCGACCCAAGCGAGGAGGATTTCCAGGCTTGCCGGTGCGTCGAGCGCCTCCCGCAATTCCTCGGTGAGGCAGAGTAAGTTAACTGGAACGAACGCACGAGGAGCCACCGACGGATGCGCACCGCACGACTGGTCGGACTCAGCCCGGATGGGAAGTCCTTGATCGTGGCTACCGAGAGTGGCGAGGAGTTCATGATCGAGGCGGATGAGAGGCTCCGTGCGGCACTGCGCGGTGATCTGCCGCGACTCGGACAACTGGAGATCGAGATGCAAACCTCACTCACCCCCCGCGACATTCAGGCGCGGATCCGGGCAGGCGAGACCCTCGAGGATGTGGCCCGGGTGGCAGGCATTCCCATGGACAGGGTCGAGCGATTCGCTGCACCCGTCCTGGCCGAACGTGAGCACGTCGCGTCGATGGCCATGGCATCGTCGGTACGTCGCCGTGGAGAGCCCTCGGGCCACCGCAGCCTGCGCATTACGGTCACTGAGCGTTTGCTGGGCCGGGGAATCGACATCGACGCCATCACCTGGGACTCATACCGCCTGGATGATGGCCGCTGGGCCGTGACCGCGGATTACCGATCAGGAGACTCTGGTCGGCACGCCTCATTCTTTTACGATCTTCGCGGACGGTTTTCCGTCGCGGCCAACGACGAGGCCCGTTGGCTGCTCGGTGATCAGCCATCCGCCAGAGGTTCGCAGCGCGGCCGCCCGCGACTGGTCGAATCTACCGAGGAGGACACTGAGCCAACGCTGGTGAGCGACAAGGTTGCTTTTGCCAAGGCCGCACATGAGTCCCGGAACGAGGATGATGAGCCGACGGTGGCGGTGTCCCGGGCGCTGCGTCCGGTGGCCGATCCGTCCAATCCCCGGAAGGCTCACGACGAAGCGACCGATGAGTCGCCGATAGGGACTCTCTACGAGATGCTGGGCGGCGACGGCTACAGCGAGGACTCACCACGTGTGTACGAGGGCCTGAGCGACGCAACGGCGGTTCCTGAGACCGGAACCCGTAGCAACGGCGGCTGGGAGCCGGCCATCGTGATCAATTATCCGGTCGAGCCGAGCATGCATGACGAAGCAGTCATCGCTTCGCCGCAACCCGAGGAACACTCAGTCAGCTCTTTCACCGATACCGCCGAGCCCGAATTACCTGGTACCGACGAGCCCGGACCTCCGGACCAACCAGCGAATCTGGCCGATCGGACCGACGAGGCTCATGAATTCGAGATTGAGTCGGTCGTTCATGTGGACGAACCAACCGAGCGGAAGAGCGTCAAGCGGAAGCGCGCATCGGTACCGAGCTGGGACGAAATCATGTTCGGCGGACCCAAGCGGCAAAGCTGACGCCTGCGACGGTCGTGCCGTGGTTAACTCAGGGCTCGCTTCCGGTGGCGACAGGATGGTTGGCGTCCCGGATCCAGTCGCTCCATGATCCTGGGTAGATAGCAGCTGTCAGGCCGGCAGACTCCAGCGCCAGCAGACTGTGCGCCGCGGTGATCCCGGACCCGCAGTAGAGCACCGCGTCCTCGCCACCGCCGGCCTCGGCATACAGCCTGGCGATCTCAGCTGGTGGTAGGAAGCGTCCGTCAGGGTGCAGATTCGCTGTTGCCGGAAGATTGATAGCGCCGGGAATATGGCCGGCAACTGGATCGATGGGCTCGTTTGCACCCGAATACCGCTCGGCTGCGCGCACATCGACGAGGGTGCGAGCATCGGGCGTTCCTAATCGCGCTGAGATCTCTGCTGCAGCAAGCTGCGGCCGGTGGCCGGGGTGCGCGACGAAGTCACCGCGCCGGGGCGGTGTATCTGGGCCTGAGGTGGTGGGCAGCCCGGCGGCTCTCCAGGCGGCTAGACCACCATTCAGAACTCTGACGTCCCGGTGCCCTGCATCAGTCAGCAGCCACCACAGCCGCGAGGCAGCCTGCGACGTTGCCGCATCGTACGCGACAACCAGCGAATTCTGGGACACGCCGAT
>DASRJV010000305.1:0-8656 GCA_035649295.1 Propionibacteriaceae bacterium | reverse complement strand
AGATCACCGCTTGGCAGCTCGCGCACCTTAGTGGCGATGTCGATACCAAGATCAGGTTCTGGATTGTCCAGATTGATGGTGGGCGGGACCTTGCGGTAATAGAGGGCGAGCAGGGCGGCCAGCGACTCCAGCGCGCCCGCGCCACCGAGCAGATGGCCGGTCATCGACTTTGTTGCGGTGACGATCGCCTCGGTGTGTTCACCCAGTGACTGCCGAATGGAGCCGGCCTCGGTGACATCACCTTGGGGTGTGGAGGTGGCGTGCGCGTTGACGTGCACGATGTCGCCAGCGGCAAGATCGGACTCGCGGAGCGCCTTGGTCATCGCCAAGGCCTGACTTGCGCCGGTCGGGTCCGGCTGGACCATGTCGTGGGCATCGGCGGTGATGCCGGCACCCGCGAGCTCGCCGTAGATACGAGCACCGCGCGCCCTTGCGTGCTCCAGCGTCTCGATGACGAACATGGCTGCGCCCTCGGCGAGCACAAAGCCGTCTCGGTCGACGTCCCACGGTCGCGAGGCGCGCTCTGGTTCGTCATTGCGGCGGCTCATCGCCTGCATCTGGGAAAAGCTGGCGATCGGCAACGGGTGGATAACGCCCTCGGTGCCTCCCACCACGGCTACATCGGCCCTGCCGAGCCGCAGCATGTCCAGACCGAGCGAGATCGACTCGTTGCTCGATGCGCAGGCGGAAACCGGCGTATGCACCCCAGCTCGAGCGCCGAGCCGCAAGCTGACGTTAGCTGCGGAGGCGTTGGCCATCAGCATCGGGATGGACAACGGGCTGACCCGGCGAGCGCCCTTCTCTTTCTGGATGTCCCAGTTGGACAGCGTTGTCATCAACCCGCCGATGCCAGTGGCGACAGCGACGCCCAAGCGCTCACGGTCGACGGGGTTGTCCTCCTGCAGCCCGTAGCCGGCGTCCTGCCAAGCCTCCAAGGCGGCGACCACGGCCAGCTGGGCTGAGCGGTCGAGTCTGCGCGCCTCAACGCGTTCCAAGATCTCTGCAGGATCGACGGCTGCCTGTGCCGCGATTTTGACCGGAAGATCATCAGCCCAGTCGGCTTCAATCCTGCGTACGCCGGACTTGCCGGCCAGCAGGCCTTCCCAGGTGCTGCGGACGTCGCCTCCGAGCGGGGTGGTGGCTCCAAGGCCGGTGACGACAACGCGAATGCGTGACATGGCTTTGACTCCTGCGATGCGTGTCGAGTTGTTTGGCTGGTGTCGGGGCCATCATTGGTGCGAATGGCACGACATGATCAGCGGAGCTGGGGATCAGGCGGCAGCACGCTCGATGTAGGCGACGGCGTCGCCCACGGTCTTGAGGTTCTTGGCCTCTTCGTCGGGAATGCTGACGCCGAACTTCTCTTCGGCGGCATAGATGATCTCGACCATCGACAGCGAGTCCACATCCAGATCATCGGTGAACGACTTGTCCAACTGGACGTCGTCGACGGGAACGCCAGCGACCTCGTTGACGATCTCCGCCAGATCGGCGCGGACTTCCTCGGTGGTGGGCATTTAGTAGGGCTCCTTCGTTTGGTTGGGGACAGTGTTGTTGGTGAGATTCAGGGCAAGATGATCACTTGACCGGCATAGACCAGGCCGGCACCGAAGCCGATGATGAGGCAGGTCTGCCCGCTGTGGGCCTCGCCTGACTCCAGCAACGCCTCGATCGCCAGCGGAATCGAGGCGGCCGAGGTGTTTCCCTGCCGTGCAATATCGCGCGCCACGACGACACGGCTCGGGAGTTTGAGAGCGCGGAACATGGCGTCGGTGATCCGCATGTTCGCCTGGTGCGGGGCGAAGACATCGAGGTCTTCGGGACGCACGCCCGCGGCATCGAGAGCCTCAGCAGCCGTCTTCGCCATCGTGTAAGAGGCCCACTTGAAGACTGGATTGCCTTCCATCCTGAGGGTCGGCCAATTCCCCCCGCCGTCGGTGGACCGATAGGACTCCTTGTCCCAGGCCAGTGCGGCGTCCCAGGGCTCGGTCTGCTGGATCAGCGGTGCTTGATCTCCATCAGAGCCCCAGACGACGGGCCCGATTCCTGGGGAGTCACTCGGGCCGATCACTGCGGCGCCGGCGCCATCGGCGAAGAGGAAGGCCGTGGACCGATCCGACCGATTCGTCATGTCGCTGAGCCGCTCGACACCGATGATCAAGACGTACTTCGAAGCGCCACTGCGAATGAAAGAGTCAGCCATCGCGGTGGCGTAACAGAACCCGGCACATGCCGCGGAGATGTCGAACGCTGCAGCGCTCTTCGCTCCGAGTTCGCTGGCGATGGTGGTGGCCACAGCGGGTGTTTGGTAGAGGTGGGTGACGGTCGAGACGATGACCGTATCAATCTGACCGGGTTCGAGGCCGGCACGGTCCAGCGCCTTCCGGGCAGCAGAAACCGACATCATCTGAATGGTCTCGTCGTCGGATGCCCAGCGTCGCTCGATGATCCCGGAGCGGGTGCGGATCCACTCGTCTGAGGAGTCGATCATCGTACAGATTTCGGCGTTGTCGACCACGCGACGCGGCCGATAGCCGCCCAATCCGAGGATGGCGGAGTATCTCGCCCCAGGCGTCACTTTGAGCGTCATCGAGTGACCTCGGTTGCGTCTGCGGACTCGACTGTCGGATGCAGCCTCAGTAGCGGTTGACCAGGGGAGACAGGATCCCCGTCTTCCACCAGCCACTCGACGACGATGCCGCCGTGCGGCGCGTTGACCGGCGTCTCGTCTCGCAGGTTCTTGACCATCCCAACAGTGCTGTGGTTCGGCAAGATCGTGTCAGCCTCGATGTCTTCAGTCCTAACGAACTGACCTTTGCCCGGGGACACGATCAGACGCCAGGTGGGGTTACCGGCAATGGGGGAGGCGGATGCGGCACCCCCGTGCTTGTGAAGAAACTCCATCGCCTCCTCCAGCTGATCCGGAGTATTCAGCGCAAAGAGTTCGACGCCTTTCAGATTCCGTTTGGCGATACCGGTCAAGGTGCCTGCGGGTGGCATCTCCAGCAGGCCCGTGACGCCGAGATCGTTCATCGCGGCCATGCAGAGATCCCAGCGGACGGGCGCGGCAACCTGTCCCACCAGCCGCTTGAGTACCTGCCGCCCGTCGTGTACGACCTGACCATCGGCATTGGACAGCAAGCGGGTTCGCGGGTCGTGTGTTGAGATGGCGCGTGCCAGAGCCTCGAGCCGAGCAACGGCAGGCTGCATATGGACGGTGTGGAACGCTCCCGCGACGCTGAGCTCGATGAGCCTGGTCCGGGCCGGAGGATCGGCGGCCAGCGCCGCCAACTGATCCTTGGTGCCAGCAGCGACGATCTGGCCGCTGCCGTTGTTGTTGGCAGCCGTTAGACCCTGCGCTCCCAGCCTGTTGAGCACATCTTCAGGGTCGCCGCCGATGACGGCCATCATCGACGTTGGGGTAGCGGCACTGGCCTCCGCCATGGCACGGCCGCGCTCGCGTACAAAGACCATCGCCTGCTCCGCTGACAACACACCGACTCCGGCAGCCGCAGTGATCTCTCCGACCGAGTGACCTGCGACGACACCGACGAGCGGGTAACCGTCGGCTGGATGCGGGAACAACTCCAACGCGGCGAGGAGACCGGCAGCAACCAGCAGCGGCTGGGCAATCGCTGTGTCCCGGATGGTCTCGGCGTCGGCCTCAGTGCCGTAATGCCTCAAATCAAGGCCTGATACCGCCGATAGCCAATTGAGCCGGTCCGAGAAGTGGGGCTCATCAAGCCACGGGCCTAGGAACCCTGGCGTCTGCGCCCCCTGACCAGGCGCCACGATGGCAAGCACATATGCACTATTTCGCGAGGTCGGAGGAAAGGTTGTAGGGGGACGGAACGAATCTTCGGATGTCCGATTGTTACTTCTCTACAGTTTTTTGGTCTTGCCGCTCGCGCATCGCGCGCGGGAGTCCGTCGTCGTCTCTCTTCGCGAACAAAAAGCGCGTTCGCTCATCGTTCCTCCGATCGTCGGGCGCGCGATTTCCGACGCTCGCGGCACCTGGCACAGCCTGGTCACGGATGGGCGCGGATCGCGCGTGGAGCCGAGCTTCATCGCTCAGATCTTGACGTCTACGGCCGCAAAGCTGGCCTTAGACCTTGGCGCTTACCGCGGCCAAGCGGACCTCAGCCCCGTGAATCCTCTTGGCGGGAGCGGGCGAACAGGCGGCCAAGGGTGACGGCCAATCGGAGCGCGTAGGCGTCGCGCGGATCGGTTGGGCTGTAGCCGGTGACTTCGTGAATGCGGCGGAGTCGGTAGCGAACGGTGTTGGCGTGAACGAACAACGCTCGTGCGGCTGCTTCTACCGAGAGTCCTTGGTCCAGGAATGTAACGAGCGTTTCTAGAAGTCCGCCTCCGGCGGCTTGCAGCGGCTCATAGATGTCGTGGGCCAGCGCCCGGCGCGCATGGCCGTCGCCGGAGATCGCGCGTTCGGGCAAAAGATCGTGGGACGCTACAGGTCGGGGCGCCTCCGGCCAGCCAGCTGCGGCGCGGTAGGCCGAGACCGCCTCCCGGGTGCTCGTGGCCGCGTCCATCAGGTGCTCCACGGGAGGTCCCACGATGACCGCCCCGGGACCGAACATCGTGACGAACTTGCGCACGATCTCCACGGCTCGGTCAGGTGAGTTCAGTCCGGCTCCACCCAGTACGACAACCATCCGGTCGCCTTGTACGGCGCCGAGCATGTCGCTGCCTGCGATTGCTGCAATGTGGCGGATCGACTCCAGGGCCTGCGCTGGCTCCAGCTGTGGGGTGGGCCCGACGATGACGACGACGCTCGCGGTGGCATGCCAACCCAACGTCGACGCCCGTGACAGTACGGTTTCGTCGGTCTCACCGCGTAGCACGGCATCGACAACCAGGGCCTCGAGCCGCTCATCCCAGGCGCCCCGCAGCTCGGCCGCACGCGCGTAGATCTCTGCCGCCGAAAAGGCAACCTCTCGGCTGTACTGGCCGATCGCCGCGTGCAGAATGGGCCGGTCACCCTTCGGCATGAGCTCATCGATCTGGCTCTCGACAACCTCGATCGTGGTGCGTACCAGCTCCACGGTCTGGTAGAGGGAGATCTTGCGGGCCAACTCTCGCGGTGCGGAGCCGAAAATCTCTGAGGTGCTCGGCACTTGGGGACCCGGAGCGGCGAACCACCGCACGAATCCGTCGATGCCGGCCTGGGCCACGAGCGTGATCCACGATCGGTGCTCGGCGTCGAGTCTGCGGAACCAGTGATACCGCGTCTCCATCTCGGCGATGGTGGCGGTCGTCATCTTGCCGGTCACGGCGGCGAGCCGTTTTCCGATCGCGGCACGAGCCCTGGCCGACGGGAGGAGGGACCTATTGATCTCTCGCGTGCTCGCAGCCATAGGGTGACTGTAGACGTTCGCAGTAGTGACCGCTCTGCGAGCGTCGGTATCGCGCGCCGCCGTGCAGAGGAGGAGCGAGCAGACGTGTTTTTGTCTGCGAGCGACGACGACGTAGGCGGGGGCTGAGCGCGATGCGCGAGCAGAGCAAGGAAAAAAGTGTGAGTGATCTTGATACCCGACCGCAGGAATATCTGTGCGCTGGTCGACTCGACGGAGCACCTGAAGAGCTGCTGCTGACGGCTCGTCGGGTCCCTCTGGGGAAGACGACCGAGGTGGCCCGCGCGCTGCCGGACAAGCAGATCCGGATGATCGGCCCGTGGTGTTTTCTTGATCATTACGGGCCCGAGGACATCAGCGGCTCCGCCGGCATGCAGGTCTGGGCACATCCCCACACCGGCCTGCAGACGGTCACCTGGTTGCTTGACGGCGAGATCGAGCATCGAGACAGCCTCGGTTCCCAGGTGCGGGTACGGCCGGGCGAGCTCAACATCATGACCGCCGGTCGTGGCATCGTGCACAGCGAGATCTCCCAGCCGGACAAGCCACCGTTGCTGCACGGGGTGCAGCTTTGGGTCGCCTTGCCCGATGCCATGCGCGAACTCGATCCGGCGTTCCAGAGCTTCACTGACCTGCCAGACCTGAGGAGGCCAGGGGTTCGCGGAAAGGTGCTGATCGGTGAGATCGATGGGTCGAGGTCGCCGGCGCTCGGATACTCACCGCTCTGCGGGGCAGATCTGAGACTTGATGCCGGCGCCGAAGTCATACTCGCTGTCGAGGAAGGCTTCGAGTACGGAGTCATGGTCGTCGCGGGTGCCGTTGTCGTGGAATCGACGACGGTCGGAGTTGACCAACTGCTTTATCTCGGCGTCAATCGCAACAACGTCCGCCTCCGCAGCGAGCAGGGCGGCCGCCTGATCATGCTCGGCGGACAGCCTTTCGCGGAGGACATTGTCATGTGGTGGAACTTCATTGGCCGAAGCCATCAGGAGATCGTTGATTTCCGATCCGCTTGGGAACGGCGGGATGCGAGGTTCCCGCCAGTTGTCGATCGCTCCGAGAAGGTGATGGAGGCGCCGCCGATGCCAACAGTCCGGCTCAGGCCACGTCCGCGGAGGAGCCAGCCGGAGTGAATCCCGTACAGGCGTTGCGGGAGATCGGCTTTCTTTTGGAACGCTCGCGTGCCGACACCTATCGGGTGCGCGCCTACCGTGGTGCCGCCGATGCCGTCGATCGACTGAGCGAAGAGCAACGCCGCGACCATCAGGAGCAGCGCACCTGGGCAAAGGTGTCTGGTGTTGGGCCCAAGACCGCCACAGTGATCACCCAGGCTATGGGTGGACAGGTGCCCGAGTACCTGCAGAAGCTGCGTGAGGAGAAGCAGCCCCTGGTCGAGGGCGGACTGAGCATGCGCGCCGCGATCAAGGGTGATCTGCACTGTCACTCGTCTTGGTCCGACGGTGGCAGCCCGCTCGAGGAAATGATGATCACCGCACGAGCGCTCGGTCACGACTACTGCGCTATTACGGATCATTCCCCCCGGCTGCAGGTGGCACGGGGCTTGAGCGCCGAGCGGTTGCGCGAGCAGCTGGCCGTGGTTGCCGATCTCAATGAGGTCATGGCGCCGTTTCGCTGCCTGCGAGGCATTGAGGTCGACATCCTCGAGGACGGCAGTCTTGATCAAGACGATGGGCTGCTGGCAGAGCTTGACGTGGTGGTGTCGAGCGTGCACTCCAAGCTCCGCTCGGATTCGGAGACCATGACGCACCGGATGGTCGGCGGGATCGCGAATCCGAGGACCAACATCTTGGGTCATTGCACGGGCCGACTGATCCAGGGAGAACGCGGCGTGCGGCCACAGTCGGTCTTCGACGCCGAGGTCGTGTTCGAGGCATGCCGGACGTTCAATGTGGCTGTTGAGATCAACTCACGTCCGGAGCGACGCGATCCACCGACCCGGCTCCTGCAGATGGCCATTCAGATGGGGTGTCTGTTTTCCATCGACACCGATGCCCACGCTCCTGGACAACTCGAGTTTCAGATCTACGGCTGCCAGCGTGCCGAGGAGCTGGGACTGGACCCCAGCAGAGTGATCAACACGTGGCCTGCTGATGAGCTCTTGGCCTGGTGCAGGAATGCTTGAGTGATACCGGACGACTGCGCAGCCTAGACCAGTGCCGCGACTGGTATAGCGTGTGGCAGCGTGCCGGGCGTGGGAGGTGGTGACGAGTTGGCAGAAGAGGACAAGCAAATCGAGGAGACGGGCGAGCCGCCTCCTGTCCCAGTCTTCTTCCTCTCCGACAGCACCGGAATCAGCGCAGAGACGATGGGTAACGCTCTCCTGATCCAGTTTCCCGACTTGCGGTTCGAGCGCCGCCTCATACCTTTCATCACCTCTGTCGAGGAGGCGCGCCGGGTGGTGGCGATCTTGGACGCTGCTGCCGCTCGTCCGGTCACCCCTTTGGCTTTCTCCACTATCGCGGTCGAAGAGATCCGACAGGAGCTTTTGCGCACCAAGTGCCCGTTGGTCGACTTCTTCGGCATGCATATGGAAAGCGTCGAGTCGATTCTCGGAGCCAAGGGCATTCGGGTGGCCGCACGGTTGCATGGCATGGGCGACGTCAAGCGCTACAACGCCCGAATGGCCGCAGTTGAGTATGCGATCGAACATGATGACGGCCAGAGCATGCGGGCGCTGGACAAGGCGGACGTGATCTTGGTTGCCCCATCGCGTTGCGGCAAGACACCGACGACGATGTATTTGGCTTTGCAGCATGGCATTTTCGTCGCCAACTATCCGCTGGTCGAGGAGGACTTCGCGAGTGCGGAGCTGCCAAGGCCGGTACAAGCGCTGCGTGAGAGATGTTTCGGGCTGACCACGACTGCGGCGCGGCTGAGTCAGGTTCGACACGAAAGAAGGCCGAACTCCCGTTATGCCTCGCTCGAACAATGTTCCTACGAACTACGCCAAGCCGAGGCGATGTATCGCAACCATCGCCTGCCGGTGATCAACTCCTCGACCAAGTCCGTGGAGGAGATGTCCACCGTGATCTTGCAGACCCTGAAGCAGGGACCCTGAGTCGGACAGAAAAAGACCATGCCGGCAGCCTCAAGTACCTCGACGATCGCGTGTTCTCTGACCTCGGTCCTTGATCATTTCGATGGGTTCTCCGTCGGATCCGACGACCTGACTCAGCTAACTCTCGGTCTGGATCGCGATTCAGCCTGGTGGCCGCCACGTTCGACGAACGGGATCCGGCCGTCCAGTCCCTGATCAGCCAATCGAT
>DASRJV010000304.1:0-3837 GCA_035649295.1 Propionibacteriaceae bacterium | reverse complement strand
CCTGCAGCGGGTCACCGGACATCAAGATCCGGCAGTCACGGCTCGCTACCTGCATCCCGATGTGCAAGCCATGCTGAAGGCTGGCACAGCGTTTTCGGCCTGGTGGTCCGTAGCTGGTCCGGAGCGGCCGTCGCTAGGCGTTATCGACGGCGGCAAGAATGTCGGTTGAATACTGGTCCGACTAGGTCGGATGGCGTCCATCAGTTTGGTCGGGCTGGCGAGATTTGAACTCGCGACCCCTTGACCCCCAGTCAAGTGCGCTACCAAGCTGCGCCACAGCCCGCTGGCCGCGCTCAGCAAGCGACAGCCACGAGCGGGAACTCTACTACGGCGGACGCTCCGATCAGTAACGACGGCTGCTGCGGCAAAATCGGCCGCGTGACGCGTTGGGTATGCCCGAATTGTGAACGGGAGTTTGCTTCCGCTAACCAGGCGCACGTCTGCGTCCCTGGCATCACGGTGAGCGAACTCCTCGGCCGGCATCCCAGCTGGGTGGGTGAGATCTACACGGCGGTCATTCAGCATCTGACTACCCTGGGCCCGGTTCATGAGGACGCCGTCAACGTTGGCATCTTCCTGAAGAGCGACCGTAAGATCGCCTCGTTTCGGCCGCGGGTTCGGTCAGTGCTGCTGGCGTTGTTTCTGCCATACGAACTGACCGATCCTCGGATCGCCCGTGCGCTGCCAGTTGCGGCGGACCGGACCGCCTACATGATCAACTTAACAAGTGTTGATCAAGTTGATGATCAACTTCGGGAGTGGCTGTCTGAGGCTTACGACTTCAACACCGACTGAGCGTGAGTTGTTGCCCTTCGGCGAGCTCAGGGCGCATCCTTCAGAGGCTCAGGGCACATTTCGAAAGACTCAGGGTGCATTACCGAACGGCTCGTAGCAGTCGTACGCCTCCTGCCTGATGATCTTGTCGTCGCGGAAGGTGAAGATCAGAACGCTGTACGTGTGAAGCCGCTGTCCACGGCGCAAGGGACCGGCGTCCTTGGCAAGCTCGGCATGCCACTCCGCCTGGCAGACGATGGTGTCTCCAGTCTCGATCCAGCGGCTCACGTCGTAGCGCTGAAACGCCAGCATCCCGGCACCCAGGTCGCTCGCCGCGATCATGCCGTCGAGACCACGACGCCCCACACGAGGATCCACCAGGCTCGGATACTCGATCTGCTCCGCATCATCGCGGAAGAAGCGGCGCAGGTCGTCGCCATGAACGCCGGACTCGAGAGCCTGCATCAGCTCGATCACGAGCGCTTGTTGATCACTCACCTGCACGCCGTCGCGCATCACTTCCGCTTTCCCTTCTGCCGCATCCGCACCTCGACATGGACTGGTGTGCCCGGGAAGCCGAACTCCTCCCGAAGCCGGCGCCTCAAGAATCGGAGGTAGCCAGGCTCGAGCTGTCCTGTGGTGAACAGCACGAAGGTAGGTGGTGCCGCATGAGCTTGCGTCCCGAACAGGATGCGCGGCTGCTTGCCGCCTCGCACCGGATGTGGGTGGGCTGCCGCGATCCGACCCAAGAACGCGTTCAGCCTCCCCGTTGAGATCCGGGTCTCCCAACCGCCCAGGGCTTCCGTGATCGCCGCGCCGAGGCGGTCGACGTGGCGCCCTGTCAATGCCGAAATGTTGATCTTTGCGGCCCATTCGAACTGGACAAGATCACGCTCAATTTCTCGCCGCAGGTAGCGGCGTCGTTCCTCGTCGGTGAGGTCCCACTTGTTGAACGCGATCACCAGCGCGCGCCCGGCCTCCTCCACCGAGGTGAGGATGCGGAGATCTTGTTCGGTGAGCGGCTCGCTCGCGTCGACGACCGCAACGCAGACCTCCGCGCGCTCGATGGCGCCGTGGGTGCGCAAGCTGGCGTAGTACTCGTGCCCTGAAGCCTCCTTCACCCGGCGACGAATTCCGGCCGTATCGATGAACCGATAGATCTCGCCGCCGAGCTCGACGAGTTCATCGACGGGATCCACTGTGGTTCCCGCTACCTCATCGACGACCGCTCGCTGTTGTCCGGCGATCTTGTTGAGCAGGCTTGACTTTCCGACATTGGGTTTTCCCACGATGGCAACCCGGCGCGGGCCACTGTCCAGGTCGTCCAGCATCCGTGGCGCCTCCGGAATCGCCGCCAAGATCGCGTCCAGTAGGTCACCGCTCCCCCGGCCGTGCAATGCCGACACCGGCAAGGGTTCGCCGAGGCCGAGCTGCCACATGGTGGTTGCCTCGGCCTCGGTGCGCTGGTCATCAACTTTGTTGGCGGCCAGGATCACGGGTTTCCCGCTGCGGCGCAGCACCTTCACGACGGCCTCGTCGACATCCTGTGTTCCAACGGTCGCGTCGACAACAAAGACGACTGCGTCCGCGGCGGCAACGGCAAGCTCTGCTTGCTCGGTGACTCGGGCAGCCATTCCCTTGGCATCTGGTGCCCAGCCACCAGTGTCGACCAGCACGAACTGGCGTCCGTTCCAGGTGGCGTCATAGGAGACCCGATCCCGAGTTACTCCTGGCACGTCTTGCACGACGGCCTCGCGGCGCCCGAGCATCCGGTTGACCAGCGTTGACTTGCCGACATTCGGCCGGCCAACAACGGCCACAACAGGCAAGAGCTGCGACTCGTCGACGGTCGCGATGTCACTCATATTCGCTTCGCTTAGGGATTCTGGAGCCGGCTGGCGGCTGCTGATTAGGCGGTGGAGAGAGCAGATCTGATCTTCGGTGGGCCCGGCAAGGGTAGCCCGGTAAGGGCCTGTGCCGCGACCACATGATCGGCAAGGCGCTGCCGTACGACCTCAGTCCACTCCGCGACTGCGGCCTTGCGGCGTGGCCAAGATGATCGGGGTACGTTGAATGGCTCGCCGTACACAACGTGGATCGGTCTGCCGAAGCGGGGCACCTGGCTCTTGAACTGCCCAGGTTCGCGAGTACCGAGAATGGCGACAGGGACGACGGGTGCGCCCGACACCATCGCCAGGTAGACGGCGCCGCCCTTCGCCCAGCGGACCTCCCCGCCACCCCGCGCTCCTTCGGGGAATACCGCCAGCACCTTGCCCGCACGCAGTACCTGGACTGCCCTCCGAATTGCTTGAGGATCGATCTCTCGACGATTGATGGAGATCTGGCCTATGTGAATGAGAACCTGGCCGACTGCGCCGGTGAAGGCCTCCCGCTTTACCATCGCAAACGTGAGGCGCCTGGTTAGCGCAACCAGGACGGGCCCGTCCAGCAAGCCGATGTGGTTCGCTGCCAAGATCACCGCTCCGGAGCCCGGAACGTGCCGGGCACCATGCACTTTCACCCGCCAGCACGCAGCTAGGCCGAGCCGTACCAGAGGTCTAGTGAGCCGCAGGACCCACTCCTTCGGGACCGGCAGCTGATCGGTGTGCGGAAGATCAGGGCTAACCCCTTCGATCACGCCTGTCTCCCAGTGGCCTGACCGGAACGAATGAGCAGATCGTTTCGATCACCTCCTCCAGGCTCAGAAAGGTGGAGTCGACCACGTGCACGCCCGGGGCAGCCGATTCGAATTCGGCGACCGTGGAATCGTCGCGGTCCCTCCGGATCACCTGATCGGTCACGGTGTCCACATCCACCTGATGCTCGGTGAGCTCAGCATGCCGCCGAGCCACTCGCGCGGCCGGGTCCGCGACCAAGAGCACGCGTACGTCAGCGGCGGGCGCCACCACTGTCGTGATATCGCGCCCCTCAGCAACGATGCCGCCGACCGCTTCGGCGATCAGCTTCTTCTGTCGCGCGATCAGATCAGCCCGAATATCGAGATTTGTCGCGACAGCGCTGACAGCTGCCGACACCTCAGGGGCTCTGATTGCTTCGGTGACG
>DASRJV010000303.1:0-8486 GCA_035649295.1 Propionibacteriaceae bacterium | reverse complement strand
GATGCACTGGAGCTGCCGGCCGCTCCGCTACGGATCGAGTGCTACGACATTTCCAACCTGCAAGGCACTGAAGTCGTGGGCTCGATGGTGGTATTCGAGGACGGGCTGCCACGAAAGAGCGAGTACCGGCGGTTCATCATCCGGCAGGTCGAGGGGCAGAACGATGTCGCCGCGATGCACGAGGTGATCACTCGCCGGTTCCGCCGACTCATCGATGATCGCGCCGCGATGATCAAGCGAGCAGTTGACGGGTCGTCGGCCGAGGCTGAAGCCGATGAGGGTCCGCTGCTCGTTGATCCGACGACGGGTGCGCCTCGCAAGTTCGCGTACGCGCCGTCACTGGTGGTCGTAGACGGTGGGCCGCCACAAGTGGCCGCGGCTGCAAAGGCGCTCCATGAACTCGGCATCGACGACATCGCCTTGTGTGGCCTTGCCAAGCGATTGGAGGAGGTGTGGCTGCCCGACGTCGATGAACCAGTGATCTTGCCGCGGACCAGCGAGGGCCTTTATCTGCTGCAGCGGCTGCGGGACGAGGCGCACCGCTTTGCGATCACCCATCATCGGGCCCGGCGCAGCAAGTCGATGGTCGAATCGCTCCTGGACCAGGTGCCCGGTCTCGGCGAGGTCCGGCGCAAGGCACTGATCAGCTATTTCGGATCGCTCAAGAAGCTGCGCGCGGCAACAGCTGAGGAGATTGCCGCGGTGCCCGGATTCGGGCCAAAGACAGCACTCGCAATCAAGGAGGCGTTACAGCAGGCTCCCCAGCCGGAGGCCATCGACATGGCGACCGGCGAAGTGCTTGACAGTGTCTAGGCTCCTCTCGCGCGCCCAATCCGGGAATAATCAACCTCGTGACCAGCCCGTCCCCCGAGGGACAGCTCGATGCCGAGAGCCCGGCCAAGCCGCTCCGCCTGGTCGTGATCAGCGGCATGTCGGGCGCCGGGCGCTCCACGGCAGCCCATTGCCTGGAGGACCTCGGCTGGTATGTCGTGGACAACCTTCCCCCGAGTGTGCTGCCCGAAGTATGCCGGCAGGCCCGGGAGATCGACCTGACGCGGCTCGCCGTGGTGCTCGACGTGCGGACTCGCGGCTTCTTCGAACAACTCCCAAATATGTTCACCGAGCTCGGTGAGATCGGCACGTTGCCAGAGATCCTGTTCTTGGAGGCAGCCGATGACGTCATCGTGCGACGCCAGGAGTCTGTACGCCGGCCGCATCCGCTGCAGGGCGACGGACGACTGCTGGATGGGATCGGCAGGGAGCGCGAGACGCTGGCAACCCTTCGTGCGGCCGCCGATCTGGTGATCGACACGTCCTCGCTGAACATCCACCAGCTGACTTCCCGAGTTGCTCACGCCTATGGCGGTAGTACGGATGATCAGCTTCGCGTCACGCTGCTGTCCTTCGGCTTCAAGTACGGGATCCCGGTGGACGCGGACATGGTCTTCGACGTGCGCTTCCTGCCCAATCCGCACTGGATTCCCGAGCTGCGCCCGCAGACCGGCCTCAGCAAGCCCGTAAGCGACTACGTGCTCGGCCAACCGGGCGCCGATTCATTCCTCGCTTCCATGCAGGACCTCCTAGCGGTGGTGTCAGTTGGCTACATCAATGAGGGCAAGCGGTTCGCCACGCTGGCCATCGGCTGTACCGGTGGCAAACATCGCAGTTCAGCCATGGCAGAGGAGTTCGCCCGCCGGCTCCGTGCCATCGGCTTGCCGACCACAGTCCTCCACCGCGATCTGGGACGAGAGTGAGCTCCCGGGATTTGACACACATGTTCACGTCGGGCTTACTCGGTCCGACACTCCCCGCCGTGGTGGCGTTCGGCGGTGGTCACGGACTTGCTGTCTCACTGAATGCGCTCCGCCGCGTTACAGACCACTTGACCGCGATCGTCACCGTGGCAGACGACGGCGGCTCCTCCGGTCGGCTTCGCCGGGAACTGGATTGCCTGCCTCCCGGCGATCTCCGGATGGCGCTCGCGGCGCTGTGTGGCGATGACGAGTCTGGGCGTACCTGGGCCGATGTGCTGCAGTATCGGTTCCGCAGCACCGGCCCGTTGGATGATCATGCAATCGGGAATCTGCTCATTGTGGGACTGTGGGAGCGCCTTGGCGATCCGGTTGCGGGTCTGGACATGGTGGCCAGGCTGCTCGGCGCGAAGGGGCGGGTGCTGCCGATGGCTTCAGTGCCCCTGGACATCGCGGCCGAGGTGATCGGGCTCGAGCCCGACAAGCCGGACGAGGTCTCCGAGATCCGCGGGCAGGCTCGAGTTGCCAAGACCCCGGGCGAGGTCTGCTCGGTACGCCTGATCCCGCAGGATCCGCCAGCCTCTCCCGAGTCCATCGAGGTCGTGCTGGAGGCCGACTGGATCGTGCTGGGACCCGGCTCCTGGTTTACCTCAGTGATTCCGCATCTGCTGGTGCCCAAACTCGCCGAGGCGATTCATGCCACGGCCGCCCGGCGCATCCTCACCCTCAATCTCGAGCCGTCCGGCGAGACGGCGGGATTCTCGGCCGCCAAGCACATTGAGCTGCTTGCCGACCATGCACCAGATCTGCGGCTCGATGTCGTACTGGCCGACAGTGGTTTCGCCTCCGACGACCCGCATCTTGCATCCCGGGCGGACTCATTGGGGGCCCGTCTCGTGGTCGCCGACCTCGGTGCCCGCGACGGCTCGCCGCGACACGACCCACTCCGCTTAGCCTCCGCGTATGCCGAAATCCTCGGCGTCTGAGAACTCCCACACCGGTTGCCGCAACCTACGTTCACGTACCTTCCTGACGTCTGCGCAGGTTGCAACCGATGCGGAGCGCGCGCAACCTGGGTTTACCTAGGTTCCGGCCAAAGCGCCAAGTTGCCCGGGTTAGCTGTGTAATCATTCAGCAATGGCCATGACCTCCCAGGTGAAAGCAGAGCTCGCGACCATCAAGGTCACCAAGCCTTGCGACCGCAAGTCAGAGGTTGCCTCGACGCTGAGATTTGCCGGTGGGCTGCACATCGTCAGCGGTCGCATCGTGATTGAGGCAGAGCTTGACACCGGCGCCGCGGCGCGGCGGCTGAGGACCGATATCAGCGAGGTCTTCGGACATCCAAGCGAGCTCGTCATCGTGAATGGCTCCGGTATCCGGCGCGGCACCCACTATGTGGTCCGGGTGATCAAGGATGGCGAGGCGCTAGCGCGACAGACTGGCCTAATCGATTCCCACGGCCGGCCAGCCCGTGGTCTCCCGGCCCAGGTAGTGAGCGGCGGCATCTGTGATTGCGTTGCCGCGTGGCGCGGAGCATTCCTGGCCCACGGCTCGCTGACCGAGCCCGGCCGTTCCATGGCGCTCGAAGTGACCTGCCCCGGACCCGAGGCTGCACTCGCGTTGGTCGGTGCCGCCCGCAGGCTGGGCATCCCTGCGAAAGCTCGAGAGGTACGCAATGTCGATCGGGTCGTGGTCCGCGACGGTGACGCCATCGCAGCATTGCTGACTCGACTTGGCGCCCATGAGTCGCTGCTGGTCTGGGAAGAGCGGCGGATGCGCCGCGAAGTCCGGGCCTCAGCTAACCGGCTGGCCAATTTCGACGATGCCAATCTGCGGCGCTCGGCTCGAGCCGCGGTGGCCGCCGGTGCGCGGGTCGAGCGGGCGCTGGAGATCCTTGGCGACGATGTGCCTGATCACCTCAGGGCTGCTGGGCTGCTGCGGATTGAGAACAAGCAGGCCAGCCTCGAGGAGCTGGGCCAGATGCACGAACCGCCGCTCACCAAGGATGCGGTGGCGGGAAGGATTCGGCGGCTGCTCGCCACGGCTGACAAGCGCGCCGCCGAGCTGGGCATACCCAACACTGAGGCGAGCCTGAGCGCGGAGATGCTCGACGAGGAGTAGGTCTCACCCGCACCGCCTTGACTGCAGGCTGCCCGTCATAGTGGGTGGCTGACCACCAGCAAACCGGCTGTGCAGCGCGCCGCCGAAGTTCGTTAAGGTGGTCTCTGGTCCTGTTGCCGTGGGCCTTGATAGCCGAAGGAGATCGTGTCATGACCGTCCGTGTTGGTATCAACGGATTCGGCCGCATTGGCCGAAACTTTTACCGCGCATTACTTGCCTCGGGTGCCGACATCGACGTGGTCGCCTTCAACGACCTGTTCGATGACGACACCCAGGCGCACTTGCTGAAGTACGACTCAATCCTGGGCCGACTCGCCTTACCGGTCGAGGTCGTCGATGGTGGGATCAAGGTAGGGGACAAGGTGGTCAAGTCCTACGCCGAGCGCGACCCCGCCGCCCTGCCGTGGGGTGAGATCGGTGCCGATGTCGTGATCGAGTCCACCGGTTTCTTCACCGACGCGACGAAGGCCAAGGCGCACCTCGACGGCGGCGCCAGAAAGGTGATCATCTCCGCGCCGGCCAAAAACGAGGACTGGACCGTGGTGATGGGCGTCAACGATGGCGACTACGACCCGGCGCAGCACAACATCATCTCCAACGCTTCGTGCACCACCAACTGCCTTGCGCCCATGGCCAAAGCACTTGACGACGGTCTGGGAATCGTCAAGGGCTTGATGACCACAATCCACGCCTACACGCAGGACCAGAACCTGCAGGACGGGCCGCACAAGGATCTGCGTCGGGCTCGTGCCGCCGCGTTCAACATCGTGCCGACTTCGACGGGTGCGGCGAAGGCGATCGGCTTGGTACTGCCACAGCTGAAGGGCAAGCTTGACGGCTATGCCTTGCGGGTTCCGGTTGCTACCGGCTCGGTGACAGACCTCTCCATTGAGGCTCCACGGGAGACCTCTGTCGAGGAGGTCAACGCCATCATGCAGGCGGCTGCGGACGGTCCGCTGAAGGGATACCTGAAGTACAACACCGACCCCATCGTGTCGACCGACATCGTGAACGATCCGAGTTCGTGCGTCTTCGACTCGCCGCTCACCAAGGTGATCGGCAATCAGGTCAAGGTTGTCGGCTGGTACGACAATGAGTGGGGATACTCCAACCGCCTCGTCGATCTGGTCGGCTTGGTCGGCGAGTCCCTCTGAAGCTAAATCGGCTGCCGGTATCCCACGCTGCGTGGGATACCGGTGCTGTGCACGGCATACAGCGCCCGTACAGCGTGGGCAGACTGGGTACAGCTTCGCCTGTGCCGGTCGCGGCGGCATGATCAACTCGGGAAGGATCAAGCGTGAAGTCAGTTTCTGATCTTGGTGACCTCACTGGCAAGCGGGTTCTGATCCGCTGCGACCTCAACGTGCCGTTGGATGGGCAGACGATCACCGACGACGGACGGATTCGGGCCTCGTTGCCTACCCTGAACGAGCTCAGGGATCGGGGGGCCAAGATCATCGTGCTGGCACACCTGGGACGGCCCAAGGGTGAGGTCAACCCGAAGTACTCGCTCGCTCCAGTCGCCGTGCGGCTGTCCGAGCTGCTGGGTGCGGAGGTACGGCTAGCGCGGGACGTGGTGGGGGAGTCTGCGCGGAGCGTCGTCGAGAGCCTCACCAACGGTGACGTGGCGATGTTGGAGAACGTCCGCTACGAGCCGGGGGAGGAGTCCAAGGATGACGCCGAACGCGGCGCACTAGCCGACCGTTACGCGGCCCTTGGTGATGTCTTCGTCTCCGACGGTTTCGGCGTCGTGCATCGCAAGCAGGCCTCCGTGTACGACGTGGCGCAGCGATTGCCGAATGCGGCCGGCGAGCTGGTCAAGGCCGAAGTCGAGGTGCTCGGGCAGCTTTCCGAAGCGCCCCCACGCCCCTACGTCGTGGTGCTTGGGGGAGCGAAGGTATCCGACAAGCTGGCGGTGATCGCCAACTTGATCAAGATCGCGGACACTTTGGTGATCGGCGGTGGGATGGCCTTCACCTTCCTTGCCTCTGAGGGCTATGAGGTAGGCAAGAGCCTGCTCGAGGCGGACCAGATCAAGGCGGTACAGAGATACCTCAATGACGCCGCCTCCGGTGGCAAACAGATCGTGCTGCCCTCCGACATCGTGGTGGCTCCAGAGGTATCCGCAGACGCCGAGCCCACGGTGGTAGCTGCTGACGCGATGCCGCCTGACCAGGTGGGGCTCGACATCGGCCCCGACTCGGCTCGCGTGTTCGCCGGGGTGATCAGACACGCGAAGACCGTCTTCTGGAACGGGCCGATGGGCGTCGCGGAGTGGGAGAGCTTCGCTGCCGGGACCAGGGCCGTGGCGCAGGCGCTCACCGAAGTGAACGGACTGACCGTAGTCGGCGGCGGCGACTCGGCGGCAGTGCTTCGCGATCTTGGTTTTCGAGACGATCAGTTCGGTCACATCTCGACCGGCGGTGGGGCCAGCTTGGAGTACCTCGAGGGCAAGACATTGCCGGGCCTGGCCGTGCTGGATGAAGGAGCGTAGTCGATGTCTCGGAAGCCCCTTATGGCCGGCAACTGGAAGATGAATCTCAACCATGTCGAGGCCGTTGGGCTGGTGCAGAAGCTGGCATGGACGCTGGAGGACAAGAAGCACGATCCAGAAAAGTCTGAGGTCGTCGTGCTGCCGCCCTTCACCGACGTTCGTACCGTGCAGACGCTGGTGGACGGCGACCGTCTGGAGATTGGCTACGGAGCGCAGGATGTGTCGGCATTCGACAACGGCGCCTATACCGGTGACATCTCCGCTGACATGCTGGTGAAGCTCGGCTGCCGCTATGTGGTCGTGGGCCACTCCGAACGTCGACGCTTCCATGGCGAGGACGACAACATCGTCAACGCCAAGACGCTGAAGGCTGTCTCCCGAGGGATAGTTCCGATCGTCTGCGTCGGCGAGGGCCTAGCCGTCCGTCAGGAATTGCGCCAGGTGCCCGACACTCTGCACCACGTGGAGGGCGCGCTGGCCGGACTCACTGCAGAGCAAGTTGCAAACCTGGTCATCGCGTACGAGCCGGTCTGGGCAATCGGCACTGGACGGGTGGCGACACCAGAGGACGCGGAGGAGGTCTGCGCGGCGATTCGCGGCTGGATCTCGGAGCGGCACGGTGCCGAAATCGCTGACCGGATCAGAATTCTCTACGGCGGATCGGTCAATGCAACCAACGTCGCCGCCCTGATGGCTCAGCCTGACATCGACGGTTGCCTGGTCGGTGCGGCCAGCCTCAAGGTCGACGAGTTCTCTGCTATTGCACGGTTTTACGAAATGCCGCTGATCTGAGTAGGGCGCGAGTCCAAGCCTGCTGCGGTTTTGACGTGTTCTCGAATCGGTGGGTTAGGCTACGTGGGTGCTCGTGCCCCTGATGACCGTGCCGATACTGATCTTCTCCATCATCGTGGTGATCACCAGTGTTGCGCTCGCGTTGTTCGTGCTGATGCACAAAGGCCGCGGCGGCGGTTTGTCTGATCTCTTCGGTGGTGGGATCTCTTCCTCCCTTGGTGGGTCGTCAGTCGCAGAACGAAATCTCGACCGGCTTACCGTCATCATCGGAGTGGTCTGGCTAGCAGCAATAGTGGCGCTCAACTTGCTCTACAAGCTGGGTACCTGACTGCTCCACAACCACCGGCCGGTCAATCGACTAAAGACTGACACCAAGTTATCCACAGCTAGGAAGGGCGAGGGAGAACGAACGTGGCTGGTGGAAGTGCCATTCGTGGTAGCCGGGTGGGCGCTGGTCCGATGGGCGAAGCCGAGCGGGGCGATGCCGCGCCGCGGCTCTACGTCTCTTATTTCTGCGCACACGGTCATGAGACGCGGCCCGCATTTGCCGCAGATGCCACGATTCCCGACACATGGGACTGCCCCCGATGCGGCTTGCCTGCCAATCTCGACTCCCTGAATCCACCGCCACCGCCGAAGATCGAGCCGTATAAGACGCATTTGGCTTACGTCAAGGAGCGCCGCACCGACAAGGAGGCGGCCGACATCCTCACCGAGGCACTGCAAGCGCTACGGGCGCGGCGGGAGCGCGGCGAGGTCATCTACTGATCCGGCAGGCACGACCGGGCGAAGGGCGTACCCTCACCGCGGCCTACGAGTGGCTCTTCGCTGCTCCCGGGATACCGCCAGCTGACTGGTCTCCGGATGTCGCGGCTCATCGGCTCGAGGCAACCATCGCGGATCATCGGTCGACCGTTCTGGTGGCAGATGACAACGAGAGAGTTGTCGGGTTCGCGACCGTCTATCTCGACATCGTTTCCGTAAGGTTCGGGCAACGAGCCTGGGTGGAGGATCTGGCCGTGGCGCCAGAGCGTCGCTCCAGCGGGATCGGGAAGGCGTTGCTGGATGCGGCCAAAACCTGGGCTCGTGACCATGGTGCCGCCTGGCTCGGGCTGGAGTCCGGGGCGGCTCGGGTCGATGCCCATCGCTTCTATGAGCGCGAGGGTCCGGACAGCTGGTCCCGGTCTTTCAAATGGACGCTCTAGATTCGCCCGCGCTGTTGCAGATCGGTGGGCAACTCCGCTGCTGCCTCCCGATCCAGCAGCCAAAGCGTGCGCTCGACGCCCGAGACGCCGGCGGCCGGTACCTGCACCGGGCCAGCTCCGAGT
>DASRJV010000302.1:0-5259 GCA_035649295.1 Propionibacteriaceae bacterium | reverse complement strand
AGCGGCCGCAGCGGACTTGGCAGCCGCCTTCTTCGCGGGCGATTTCTTCGCCGGAGCAACGCTTTTGGCGTTCGCCTTCCGGCTTTCCTCAACAGACTCCCTGACCAATTCGATCAACGCCATGGGGGCGTTGTCACCCTTACGCGGACCAACCTTGGTGATCCGCGTATAGCCACCGTCACGGTCGGCCAGGCTGGGCGCGATCTCGGTGAACAGCGTGTGCACCACACCCTTGTCACGAACTGTCGTGAGCACCAGGCGGCGGGAGTGGATGTCACCTCGCTTGGCCTTGGTGATCAACTTCTCCGCCAGCGGGCGCAACCGCTTCGCCTTGGCCTCGGTTGTGATGATGCGGCCATGCTCGAACAGCTGACTGGCCAGGTTGGCCAGGATGAGCCGCTGGTGCGCGGCACTACCGCCGAGGCGGGCGCCCTTGGTGGGTGCAGGCATCTCAGTTCTCCTGAACGTGCGTAAGTCGATTACTGCGGGAGTTCAACGGGGTCGGGTCGGCCCCTTGGTTAATACTGTTCGGTCTCGCTGAAGTCGACGTCCTCCTCTTCAAGATCGTCGTAGCGGCCGATGGCGCTCAGTGGATCGAAGCCTGGTGCGCTGTCCTTGAGCGACAAGCCCATCTCATGCAGCTTGAGCTTGACCTCGTCGATCGACTTCGAGCCGAAGTTGCGGATGTCCAGCAGATCCTGCTCGCTGCGTGACACCAGCTCCGACACGGTGTGAATGCCCTCGCGCTTGAGACAGTTGTACGACCGAACGGTCAGGTTCAGGTCCTCCACCGGCAGCGCAAGATCAGCAGCGAGCTGCTCATCGATCGGCGACGGCCCAATCTCGATGCCCTCGGCCTCGACATTCAACTCGCGGGCAAGGCCGAACAGCTCAACGAGCGTACGACCGGCAGAAGCGACCGCGTCGCGTGGCCGGATTGCCTGCTTCGTCTCGACGTCCAAGATCAGCTTGTCGAAGTCGGTGCGCTGCTCGACGCGAGTGGCCTCCACCTTGTAGGTGACCTTGAGCACTGGTGAGTAGATCGAGTCGACGGGAATGCGGCCGATCTCGGCGTCGGCGGTCTTGTTCTGTACCGACGAGACGTAGCCCCGGCCACGCTCCACCACCAGCTCCATTTCCAGCCTGCCGTTGTCATTGAGGGTGGCGATGTGCAAATCAGGGTTGTGCACCTCTACCCCGGCCGGCGGCGCAATGTCTGCTGCGGTTACCGCACCGGCACCCGCCTTGCGCAGATACATGGTGACCGGCTCGTCCTCCTCAGAGGACACGACCAGACCCTTCAGGTTCAAGATGATCTCGGTGACATCCTCGACGACCCCCTCAATAGTGGAGAACTCGTGCAAGTTGCCGTCGATCTTGATGCTCGTCACGGCCGCGCCTGGGATGGACGACAGCAGCGTACGACGCAGGGAGTTGCCGAGCGTGTAACCGAATCCCGGCTCCAGCGGCTCGATGGTGAATCGAGACCGACTGTCGGAGACGCTCTCCTCCGACAAGGACGGGCGCTGTGCAATCAGCATTTCTCTTCCTTCCCCGCACCACCCGCTATTTGATGATGCGGCACCGCTGGCGTATCCGACACCGGCGGCTTACTGCTTCGTGCCCTTCGACAAGAATCTAGGTCCTACTTCGAATAGAGCTCCACGATCAGTTGCTCGGAGACATCGATCACGATCTGCTCCCGAGTCGGCAGCTGATGAATCAGGACTCGGCCGCGCTCGGGGAACGCCTGCATCCAGCCAGGCACGTCGCGTTCGCTGTGAGTTTCCCGGTTGATGATGTGCGGCGTTTGGTCCTTCACCTTCTCAGCGAGGTCGATCACATCGTGCGGAGTCACCCGATAGGAGGGGATGTTGACCTTCTGCCCATTCACCAAGAAGTGGCCATGCACCACGAACTGACGGGCTTGGCGGCGGGTGCGCGCCAGCCCGGCACGATAGACGACATTGTCCAGGCGGGACTCCAAGATCTGAAGCAGGTTGTCGCCAGTCTTGCCCTGTAGCCGGTTGGCCTCTTCGTAGTAGCGACGGAACTGCTTCTCCAGCACGCCGTAGGAGTAGCGTGCCTTCTGCTTCTCGCGGAGCTGAAGCGAGTACTCCGATTCCTTGGTACGGCCCTTCCCGTGCACACCAGGTGGGTAGGGGCGGCGCTCGAACGCCTTGTCTGCGCCGACTAGATCAACACCCAGCCGACGTGACTTCTTGGTCATGGGACCGGTATAACGAGCCATGTTTCGATAAGTCCTTGGTCTTCCGGGCGGTTAGACGCGACGCCGCTTGGGCGGGCGGCAGCCATTGTGCGGGATAGGGGTGACGTCGGAGATCGCGCCAACCTCGAGGCCGATTGCCCCGAGTGAACGAATCGCAGTCTCGCGACCGGAGCCGGGCCCCTTGACGAACACGTCGACCCGCTTCATGCCGTGCTCCATGGCACGACGACCAGCGGCCTCAGCCGCCATTTGTGCGGCGTAGGGGGTTGACTTGCGTGAGCCCTTGAAACCGACGGTGCCAGCTGATGCCCACGCGATGACCGCACCATTCGGGTCGGTGATCGAGATGATGGTGTTGTTGAAGGTGCTCTTGATGTGAGCGTGGCCAGCCACCACGTTCTTCTTTTCCTTGCGGCGCACCTTCTTGGCGGTGCCACGGCCTGCAGTAGCCATACGTTCTCAGATTCTCCTGGATCCCTTTTCTTGGGCGCTGCTCGCGCGACCGACGCTCGCAGTGCGGATTGGCACAACGCCGGATGGCGTCACTTGGCCTTCTTCTTGCCGGCGACGGGTTTGCGTGCGCCCTTGCGGGAGCGGGCGTTGGTGCGGGTGCGCTGGCCGCGTACGGGCAAGCCACTACGATGTCGACGTCCCTGATAGGAACCGATCTCGACCTTGCGCCTGATGTCCGAAGCGACCTCGCGGCGCAGATCACCTTCAATTTGGTAGTTGGCTTCGATCCAGTCACGAAGTGCGACCATGTGCTCGTCAGTCAGCTGGTGGACGCGGAGGTCGCCGCTGATCTGAGTGGCCTCCAAGGTCTGCAAGGCACGGGTCTTGCCGATGCCGTAGATGTAGGTGAGTGCCACCTCGAGACGCTTGTCGCGCGGGAGGTCAACTCCAATAAGGCGTGCCATCAGGCCGTATTACCTTTCGTCTGGTCGACGGTCATGCGCCCCTGAGCCCTGTCCAAGGACGTAAGCCACAAGCCGTCGCGGAGGTGTCTGGCGTGATGCGTCCCCGGCTGCCTTTGATCAGATCTCGCGGCCTGATCACCGGGGCCTCGGCCTCCGACCGAGGGTGGATCCGACGACATTCGTCTGCGGATTTGCGATCACACTTTGCTGATTCTTGAAGCTGCTCGCGCCATACCGACGCTCGCAGCTTCACTGGTGTTGCTGAGTTGTCGCGGCCTAGCCCTGTCGCTGCTTGTGCCGCGGATTCTCGCAAATCACCATCACGCGACCGTGCCGGCGAATCACCTTGCACTTGTCGCAGATCCTCTTGACGCTCGGTTGGACCTTCATCGAGCTTCTTTCTGAACTCACGTCGGGCAAGCACCGGCAAGCCAGACGATGTGGATAGTTGCGAGTTGGTCACTTGTGGCGGTAGACGATCCGGCCACGGGTCAAGTCATAGGGCGAGAGTTCGACGACGACTCGGTCAGCCGGAAGGATGCGGATATAGTGCTGCCGCATCTTGCCACTTATGGTGGCCAGCACCTTGTGACCGTTAGCCAGCTCAACGCGAAACATCGCATTGGGCAGCGCCTCGACCACGGTGCCCTCCAGCTCGAGAGCGCCCTCTTTCTTCGCCATAGACCTCTAACTTGAATCCGCGTACGTCTCATCGACAGCCAAAGATGGCCAGCCGAAGAGTTTACGCCAGGACTCCGCAGTACCCAAATCCAGCAGCAGGTGCGACTAGGCGAACTTGAAGCCGCGCTCGAGCCGCTCCCGGTAGAGATCGGCACTCTCCCGAAGTGCCTTCAAGATGTACGGCGGAAACTCCATGCCTTGCTTGTGAGCCCACAGCAGCCTGTTCTCAACTCGCCCGACTTCCCGCGCATAAGCCTCAAGATCATTATCCAGGCCGAGGACAGCCATTACCCCGCCCATGTCGGCCTTATAGCGGCTCATCCGGTTAGTGCCGACAAGGTGATAGGACTTCTCGCGCATCACCCGTGTCAGGAACAGCTGCCAAGGCTTGAGCACCTTGTCTTGGATCATCGCAGTCGCTGACATTTGATAGAAGGCGAAGTGTCCCGGCTCCTGCTGCTTGATCGGGGTGATGATCGTTTCCGAGATAGCGGTCTCGCCGAGTTCCTTCATCCCCTGGTTGATCTCGTTGTAGGCAATCACGGCTTGCCGCTCGGTACTCGCGCCAGTGAGGAAGTACATCAACTTGGCGATGTCCTGAATGGGCTTGAGATGCGCCAGCGCGCCCAAGATCTTGATTCCGAACGACACCTCGAGGTGCGGCTCGGCGGGCTCCCGGCCAAGATCTTGCTGCAGCCGATCCAAGATCAGCCCATGCTGGATCTCCTGTGGTTGCCACACGTCGGCATAGAAAGTCTTATTGGTCTCGTCGGCGTCCGGCAGCAGGACCAGCAGTTCCAAGACATTGCGATCAACTTCCAGCTCTACCCGTGCGAGGTAGTCGATCACGTGGCCGAACTTCCGGGCCACAAGCCCTGGCCGCTTGATCGTTCGATCAACAGAATCCAACGGGATCGGCGGATAGTGCTCACCCAGTCGCTGAACGTGTTCAGCGATCTTCTTCTGGGTGATGTGTTGCCGGAGCACAGTCGCCATTTTAGAGATCCATCATGTGTGTTGAAACAAGGTTAGGTTAGCCATACCAAATTGTTGTAGCCCTCTTGCACGGTATTCGGAGTGCTCAACCGATCTGTTTGGTCGTCCACCGCTGATGGTCAGGCCAGCCTGACACGCTAGATCAAGACCACCAGCAAGATGGCAATCACCAGGATGGCCGCTGCCACCCCGCCTACAACCATGGCGGTCAAGCGGCCCGGCGGCCGCGACTCCGACAGCTCGCCAGGCTCTCCACCAGAGCTGGTCACGATGGCTGGGCTGGAATGGGTCGGCAGTGGTGGTAGGCCCTCCACGACCGGCACTAGTTCCCCGAGCCGCTGCGCCGCAAAAAGCCGGTCCAATCGAGTCCGATATTCATCCTGATCCAGCGTCCCGGCTGTGTAAGCCGCATTGAGTCGGGCGTTGAGCCGATCG
>DASRJV010000301.1:0-2997 GCA_035649295.1 Propionibacteriaceae bacterium | reverse complement strand
TGAGGCGCTGAGTGCGAACAATCTCAGCCCGCGGGTCTGCGTGGCCGCCCGGCCCGGCTTGGCCGACGTATCGGAGCTGGCACAAGCTGGTGCGCAGCCCTGTCCTTACTCGCCATTCGGCGCCTATTGGCGAGGTGATCCCGCTGACCTGCCACCTGTGCGGGAGGGCCGAGCTGGGGTTCAGGACGAGGGATCGCAGCTGGTCACCTGGGCCCTGACCAGAGCGCCCGCTCCGCCGGGATGGTGGCTTGACATGTGTGCCGGACCAGGCGGCAAGTCTGCCCTGCTCGCCGGTCTAGCGCCGCTGGACGGCAGCCGGCTGCTGGCGTCGGATCTGGCACCGCATCGGGCGAGCCTGATCGCCTCGGCCGTACGGGCCTTTGGCAAACAGGGATCAGCTCCGACCGTCGTGGTGGCTGACGGTATCCAACCGGCGTGGCGAGCCGACTCGTTTACCCGAGTGCTTGTCGATGCCCCTTGCACCGGCCTCGGCGCTCTGCGCCGCAGGCCGGAATCTCGCTGGCGGCGCAAACCGGATGATCTGGAGCAGCTGCACGCCTTGCAGCTGGCACTACTGGCCTCCGCTCTTGACAGTGCGGCGCCAGCTGGGGTCGTCGGATATGTCACCTGTTCGCCGCACCGCCGGGAGACGACCGACGTAGTAGCAGAAACCCTCGCGGTACGCGCTGACGTGGAGGTTATCCCAGCGGCACGGCTACTGCCCGAGGTATCAGACGCTGGTCTCGGTCCTTACCTGCAGCTCTGGCCGCACCGGCACGGCACCGACGCGATGTTCGCGGCCTATCTACGCAAGACCCCCTAATACCCAAGAACCCTCGACACTAGAGTCGACCCGTGGCCCCGAGAATCATGCCGAGCATCTTGTCGGCCGACTTCGCGAACCTGCAGACTGCCATCGAATCGGTGCCAAGCTCGGACGCGATACACGTCGACGTGATGGACAACCACTTCGTCCCGAACCTGACGCTCGGACTCCCGGTGGTCGAAGCCATCCGCAAGATCACCGACCAAATGCTGGACATCCACCTGATGATCGAGGAGCCCGACCGCTGGGCGCCGGCGTACGCCGAGGCCGGGGCCGAGTCAGTCACCTTTCACATCGAGGCGGCCGGCGCGCCCGTGAGGCTGGCCCGCGAGCTACGCGCCCGCGGGGCACGGGCCGCAATGGCCCTGAAGCCGGCGACCCCGATCGAACCGTACGAGGACCTGCTGCCGGAGCTGGACATGGTGTTGATCATGACTGTAGAACCCGGCTTCGGAGGCCAGAGCTTCCTCGACCTCTGCCTGCCCAAGATCACTCGGACCCGGGCGTTGCTCGACAAACTGGGTGGCGACATCTGGCTGCAGATCGACGGCGGAGTCTCAGCCGACACCATCGAACGCTGCGCGGCAGCCGGGGTCGATTCCTTCGTCGCCGGATCGTCGGTATTCGGCGCTGCCGATCCCGACGTGATGGTTGCCAAGCTGCGCGAGCTTGCGTCTGCAGCAGCCTGAGCGGCTACAACTAACCCTTGCGGCGCCGCAGGTAGCGCTCGAACTCCGCCGCGATGGCATCCCCACTTGCCTCCGGGAGTTCAGTTGCGTCCTGCATTTGTTCCAGCGAGGCGACGTACTCGGCAACCTCGGAGTCTTCGGCTGCAAGCTCATCCACGCCACGTTCCCAGGCCCGCGCCAGCTCGGTCAGCTCACCAAGATCGAAGGACGCGTCCAGCACCTGCTCCAACTGGGAAAGCAGCGCGAGCGTGGCCTTGGGGCACGGTGGGTGCGAAACGTAATGCGGGATCGCCGACCAGAGGGTCAGCACCTCCACTCCGGCGCGCGTCAGCGTGTCACCCAGTACGCCGATGATGCCGGTCGGACCCTCATACGTCGGTGGTGCCAGGCCGAGTTCCTTCATCAACTCGCGGTTGGTGGTCGACACCGACACCGGGATCGGGCGAGTATGCGGTGTGTCGGCAAGCAGGGCACCCAGCAGGTGCACGCGCCGTACGTTGGCTGAGCTGAGCGCAGACGCGATCATGGTGCTGAACTGGCGCCACCGCAGATTGGGCTCCAGGCCTTCAACCAAGATCAGGTCGCGGCCATCCGGCAGCTGAGCGATCTTGAGCTCAGTGGTTGGCCAGGTGACCTCACGTTCATCGTCCTCGGTGAATGCCACTCGAGGCCTGTTGACCTGAAAGTCGTAGAAGTCGTCTGGGTCAAGCGCGTACACGGGCTCGGCCTGGTAGGCCTCGGCGAGATGCTCGATGGCTCCGGTTGCCGCGTTCCCCGCATCGTTCCAGCCACCGAATGCCACCACTACCACCGGGTCAACCAGATCACGAAGGTCACGGCTGACCGAGCTGGGGGAGTCGGGCATGGCACTCACTGTAGCCGTCGGCTCGGCCGTGCAGCGCCGCTCCACATGGTGGTAGTGCTCCCACTTGGGCGGCAGTGGCGATTATTCTCACGAGATGCCCGGTGGCCAGTCTGCCGTTCCCTTCCCATCTGATCTCCGCGCGACACTGTCGCAACGTGTCGTGATCGCCGATGGTGCGATGGGCACCATGCTGCAGCGTCATGACCTGACGCTGGAGGACTTCCAGCAGCTCGAAGGCTGCAACGAGATCCTCAACCTCACTCGGCCCGACATCGTGCGTGCCATCCACGACGCCTACTTCGAGGTCGGAGTGGATGCGGTGGAGACCAATACCTTTGGCGCCAATTTGTCTGCTCTCGGGGAGTATGGCATCGCAGAGCGGATCACCGCGGTGGCCGAAGCCGGCGCTCGGATCGCGCGCCAGTCTGCCGATGCGCACAGCAGCCCAGACCGCCCCCGGTGGGTCCTCGGTAGCGTCGGCCCAGGTACCAAACTGCCCACTCTCGGGCACGTTTCCTATGCCCGGCTGCGGGACGCTTACCAGCAGCAAGTGGAGGGCTTGATCGCCGGCGGGATCGATGCGGTCTTGATCGAGACCTCGCAGGACCTGCTGCAGA
>DASRJV010000300.1:0-4735 GCA_035649295.1 Propionibacteriaceae bacterium | reverse complement strand
TTGGCATCGGCATTCTGGTCATCCAGGCCGCTCGTGCCACCCGCCAGTCGATCGTGCCGCTGTGGGCAGAGTCGATAGGCGTGAACGCGGCGACGACGAGTGTGATCTTCGGCATCTCGGCCGGTGTCGACATGCTGCTGTTCTATCCGGGCGGTGCGATCATGGATCGCTTCGGACGGGTGTACGTCGCGGCGCCGTCCATGATCGTGCTCGGCCTCGGCTTCATGCTGTTGCCGCTGACCACCGGGGCCACTAGCGTCGGCCTGGTGGCTGCGCTGATGGGTCTGGGCAATGGGATCTCCTCCGGCGTCGTGCTGACTCTTGGTGCCGACGCCTCACCGCCACAAGACCGTGCCCAGTTTCTTGCAGGATGGAGGCTCTGCAGCGACCTCGGCAATGCGACCGGCCCGCTGCTGATCAGCGCGGTCAGCGCACTTGCCACCTTGGCAGCGGCGGCTGTCACGATGGGGTTGATCACCTGGGCCGGCTCGGCATGGTTGATCAAGTGGGTGCCGGTGTACGCCGCAAGGCCGCATCGCCTATCACCAAGACGAAAGGCACAGGAACAGTAGATATGGCCACGAGCGACCTCCTGGTCTGGGTCGACTGCGAGATGACCGGGCTCGATTTGATCAACGATGAGTTGATCGAGGTGGCGGCGCTGGTCACCGATGCGGACCTCAATGTCCTTGGCGAAGGCGTCGATTTGGTGATCAAGCCGAGCAATAAGGCGTTGGAGCAGATGGGTGACTTCGTACGCGGCATGCATGAGGCCTCGGGCCTGCTCAGCTTGTTGAACTCCGGATTGTCTATGACGGAGGCTGAGCAACGTGTTCTGGACTATGTCCGCGCGTTCGTGGCAGAACCCGGCAAGGCGCCCCTGGCCGGGAACACAATCGGCACCGATCGGGCGTTCATGGCCCGCGATATGCCGACCTTCGAGCGGCACGTTCACTACCGCAGCGTGGATGTCTCCAGCATCAAAGAGCTGGTACGCCGCTGGTACCCGCGGGTCTACTACCAGGCCCCGGCGAAGGCCGGCAATCATCGCGCGCTTGCCGACGTACAAGAATCCATTGAGGAGCTGCGGTACTACCGCGAGGCGGTGTTCGTGCCATTGCCAGGCCCGGACAGCGCGGCATCGAAGGAGATCGCGGACCGCCATCAGGGTGCTCTAACGGGCGCTGTTCCGAGCGAGAACTGATTACCCGCGCGAAGACGCCGGCCGGTACACTTCACGCTGCGCAGTGTGGCCGCGGAGCTGGTTCGGGGCCTCCTGCATGGTGGGTGTAGCTCAGCTGGTAGAGCACCTGGTTGTGGTCCAGGATGTCGCGGGTTCGAGTCCCGTCACTCACCCTCGGGGCGTGAGCGTCGGGAATCGCGCGCCGCCGTGCTGAGGAGGAGCGAGCAGACACGTTGTTCGTCTGCGAGTGACGACGAAGTAGGCGGATCCCACGCGCGATGCGCGAACGCCCCCTAAAAAGGGGGGCTGGGACAGTAATCGGGGAACGATCGTCGCGGAGGTTCGATGACCACTACCCGTCCCGCCCCCACTAGTGCCATGTCGATCTCGACTGCCCGCTTGACTGCCGCCACGCTGGCTGGACGCCTGGTTGGTGCTGCTTCCCGGATCGCCCGTCGAGGTACCGGAGCCTCGATTCAAGGGAAAGTGATGCTCAAGCTCGACCCCGGCGCACTGGGCAAGCTCCTGACCGGCAAGCGCATCGCGGTTGTGTCCGGTACCAACGGCAAGACCACGACAACGCACTTTCTCGCGTCAGCGCTGCGCGAATCGCTCAACCATGATGGAAGCCGCCTGGTTCACAACGCCGACGGTGCCAACCTGCATCACGGTCTTGCCTCGGCGCTCAGTAGCCGTCCCCAGGCTGAGATCGCGATCTTGGAAACCGACGAGCGGGTGGTCGGTGACATCATTCGCCTCGGTCGGCCCGATGTGTTGGTACTCCTGAACTTCAGTCGTGACCAGCTCGATCGCCACCACGAGATCAAAGGTCTTGGCCGCAGCTGGCGCGAGGCGCTTGCTGACGCTGGTCCCGCGGGACCGATTGTCGTCGCCAACGCGGACGAGCCGCTGATCGTATGGGCGGCGCTGGCGGCCAAGCAGGTCATCTGGGTGGACACGGCCACGACCTGGACCCAAGACTCCTCGCTCTGCCCGAGATGCGACGCCAACCTGGTACGCACCCAGCCTGATCACATCTCAGGTCAAGGAGGTGACTGGTCTTGCACAGGTTGCGGGCTCGCCCAGCCCAAGGGTGACTACCGGGTGGAGAGTGGCACGATCGTCGATCGCGCACGTCATGTTTGGGATCCCCAACTCAGCGTGCCGGGCACCTTCAATATCAGCAACGCCGCATGCGCTCTGGCAGCCGCCGAACTCATGGGTGTCGACCCCCGAACCGCGCTAACCGGGATGCGTACTGTCACATCGCCGGCTGGCCGATTCGCCACGGCACGGTTCGGAAGTACGACGGCCCGGCTCCTGCTGGCCAAGAACCCAGCTGGTTGGGCCGAAGCTCTGCCGTTGGCGCAGTCGCAGACGGTTGTCCTGGCGATCGACTCGGCTGCAGCTGATGGTCGCGACGTGTCCTGGCTCTGGGATGTGGAGTACGAGCGCCTCGCGGGACGGTCGGTGATCGCGACCGGGCGTCGGGCGCAGGACTTGGCGGTACGCCTCAGATACGCCGAAGTCGACTATCGCTGCATACCCGATCTCGCCGACGCGCTTGAGGGGCATCCGGAACCGGTCGATGTGATCGCCACGTACACCCCGTTCCAGCGGCTCCGCAGGATGGGGAGGGTCTAGGGTGAGCAATCCGGTCGATGGTCGACGCGTTGAGGTGGTCTTGATCTACCAGTCGTTGCTCGGCCTTTACGGCGATCGTGGCAATGCGACGGTGCTGATCAAACGCCTGGCTTGGCGAGGGTACGAGCCGGTATTGACCCTCGTAGAGCCTGGCGATCCGTTGCCCGACACAGGCCAGATCTATCTCTTGGGTGGGGGCGAGGATGCGGCCCAGATATCGGCCGTACGGGCGCTCAAGGCTGACGGCGGGCTCTATCGCGCCGTCGATCGCGGGGCCGCAGTCCTCGCCGTGTGTGCGGGTTACCAGATCGTCGGGAAAAGCTTCACTGTGGGCTACAAGGACGAGGTGATCTCCGGCCTTGGGCTGCTGGACGTCACGACCACCCGCGGTCCGGTTCGTGCGGTCGGTGAGATCATCAGCCGCTGGAACGGCCGAGATGGCAACGAACAGTGGCTGACCGGATTCGAGAACCATGGTGGCTATACCCGACTCGGACCTGGTGCGACGCCGCTTGCCACCGTCGAGATTGGGGTCGGCAACTGCGACGACGGCACTGAGGGTGCGGTCGCCGGCACGGTGATCGGCACTTATCCGCACGGCCCGATCCTGGCAAGGAATCCCGCGCTCGCTGATCATGTCCTGGAGCTGGCGCTGGGACACGAGCTGTCGCCGCTGGCGCATCCGGAGATCGACAAGCTGAGGAGGCAACGGCTGGCGAGGGTCCGTCGGTCAGTTGCCCGCCGGCGAGCCCGGTCCAGAGTGCAGAGCCAACAACTTGGTAGCAGCAGTCGATGACCGGTACTCGCGCCGAGATTGTCGTCGTTGGCGGCGGGCACAACGGGCTGATCGCCGCGACATATCTAGCCCGAGCCGGACATCAGGTAAGTGTCTTCGAGGCACGCAGCGAGCTCGGCGGTGCCGTCGCGAGCAAGGAAGTGTTCGAGGGAGTGGCCGCCCGACTCTCCCGCTTCTCCTATCTGGTCTCGCTAATGCCGACCTCGATCATCGACGAGTTAGGACTCCGACTTGAACTGCGTTCCCGACAGGTCAAGTCCTATACGCCGGTCGACGGCGCCGGGCTCCTCATCGAGCGTCAGGAAGGACGCCTGACGCGGGCCTCGTTCGAGGCGCTGACTGGCAGCGATCGCGAATACCAGGCCTGGAGTACCTTCGAAGCTGAACTGCTGGAACTCGCCGCAGTCATCGAGCCGACTCTGACACAGCCACTCCCCCGTGCCGCTGACCTGCGGGCAGGAGTCGACCAGGAATTCTGGACGTCAGTGATGGAGCGACCGCTTGGTCAGCTCATAGAGGCAAGGTTCGCCGACGACACTGTGCGCGGTGTGGTGTTGACTGACGGACTGATCGGCACATTCACCTCGGCGCACGATGCGTCCCTCCGGCAGAACCGCTGCTTCCTCTACCACATGATCGGCAACGGCAATGGAGAGTGGAAAGTACCGGTCGGTGGCATGGGAAGCGTGATCGCTGAGCTGGTTCGGGTTGCCCAAGACGCGAAGGTCTCGATCGAGACGAGCTGTGGCGTTGCTGCCATCAAGCCCCTGGCCAGCGGCGGAGCAACAGTCTCTTTAGCAGGTGGCCAATCGATCAGCGCCGACATGATCTTGGTGAACTGCGCGCCAGCAACGCTGCAGCGCTTGCTGGGGAAGCCGTACGATCCGCCGGTCGGCAGTCAAACCAAGATCAACATCGTGCTACGGCGGCTACCTCGTTTCCGTTCTGGTATTGAACCCGCGCTCGGCTTCTCCGGCACGCTACATCTTCGCCAGGGCTATCTCCGATTGCAGCAGGCGTACGAGGAGGCGTCGTCTGGCCAGATCCCGAATCCTCTGCCGTGCGAGATCTACTGCCACACCCTGACCGACGGCTCGATCTTGGACCCAGAG
>DASRJV010000299.1:0-4186 GCA_035649295.1 Propionibacteriaceae bacterium | reverse complement strand
GCTTGCAGGTCTCGCCGCGCAGGACCCGTACGCGGTGGTGCCAAAGCAGCAGGCGTTCACCTCAGAGCCGTACGGACTGGGCTTCAACAAAAAGGATGTGGATTTCGTTCGCTTCGTCAACGCTCGGCTGGACGAAATGCGCGCCGACGGTGAGTGGAACACGCTCTACAACCGCTGGCTCAGAGAGTCCCTCGGACCAGCATCCGCTCCGCCCATACCGGTCTACGGCAGGACGTGATGAGCGTGGTCGCGCCGGCTGGACAGGTGACAGCCCCGGTCGCACCGGGACAGATGGGCTCAGCCGTTGAGGCTCAAGCGGCACAGGTCTATCTGGACCAGCTTGGCCAGTGGCGGGATGGCCGACGTCACGAACTGGACGAACTGGACAAGGCTGCGTTGCGCGCGGCCACCGGCTCCTCCGTCACCGGCGACATTTTGCTGTCGATGGCGTTGTGGAAGGCGGTCTCAGATCGCTACGAGTTGTTGCTGGCGACCTGGAACTCCGGGCGAGTCGGAGCCACCGAACTGATGCGCATCTCGACTCTGATCTGGGGGCGGCTGGATGCCAGCACCGCGTCAGGGCTCTCGGTCTCGCTGCCGGAGGCGTGTCGGCTGTCCGACGCCCTGCTGTCACAGCTCCGCGTCAAGCTCGGCCTTGATCCTTCGGGCGCGGAGATCACCGAACGCGTCCGGCAGCTCCGTGCTCAGATGGAGCGCATCCGGGAGCAAATCGACCTGGAGCCCGCCGGCGCTCCGCAGCAGCAAGCCGCACTCGAGCAGTCACGGCTCGCGCGCAGGCTAAAGGAACTCGCGGACAAGGCCAGCCGGGGCGGCGATGTAGGGGGACTGCTCGGCCCCCTGGAAATCGACGCTGCCACCTTCGAGCGCGATCTGATCGTCAACGGGGCCAGGCGACGCGACGCCGCAGCTCTCGTGACGCGAGCCCGGGACCAACGCGCCGACCTGGAGGCGCGTGCGGCGGCGCTGCGCGGCATCGTCGAGGAATGTGTACGACGCGTCGACCCCGCGCCTCGCTATGCAGTGCCCGAGACTGCTGCCCTCGGGCAAGTACCCAACACCCGCGACGAGTTGGAGAACTACGTGCGCCGCCTCGACCAAGTGTCTCGGGCGATGACCATTGCACAGACGGCCTACGCGAAGGCGCTGCAAGATCACGACGAACTCGCAAGCCGGCTGGAGGCGTACCACGCAAAGGCGACGGCAACCGGCCAGGCCGAGATTCCAGATATCGCCCAGGCCTACGAGCTCGCCCGCAACGCACTGGATCAGCGACCGAGCCGGATGGTGCTTGCCGAACAACTTGTCACCGTCTACCAGACCTACCTGCAAACCACCCCCGCGCCGCATACGGTGCATCCAGCCACATCGTCGGAAAGCAAATGAACAGGGCGGCGTTTGAATGACACGATGCACGCAGCCGGGCTGTACCGGCACCATCGTCGACGGCTACTGCGACGTGTGCGGCAGCCCAGGTCCCGACAGCACTACCCCAGCCGCGCTTCCTGAAGACAGGGTCCAGGCGCCGACGACGCCCGACCTCTCCGGCACGCGCTGCACGCAACCCGGCTGTACCGGCACCATCGTCGACGGCTACTGCGACGTTTGCGGGAGTCCTGGGGGGCCGGCCAACGAGCCCGCGGATGATCAGATGCCAATCTCCGCAGCCGGCGCAGTGTCAGCGATCACCGGCGGCTCCAGCCGGCTGCAGTCGACGGCTCTCGGCTCGGAGCGTGTCTCCGGGAATGGTTCCAAGATCACCAAGCGGGTCCGGTCAGGCTCGCAACGGCTCCGGTCGGCTCGACTCGGTGCTGGGCTCACCCGCGTTCCGCCGGCACCTGTGATCGATGCCGCCCAGGCGATCATGAAGAACCCGCAGGTTCCCGAAGAGAAACGGAACTGCCCGAACTGCGGGCGGCCGGTTGGTCGGTCGCGGGACGGACAGCCGGGACGGGCCGAAGGGTTCTGCCCGAACTGCGGCAACCCATTCTCGTTTACGCCCAAGCTGCAGCCGGGCGATCTTGTGGCGGGCCAGTACGAGGTGGCCGGCTGCCTGGCGCACGGCGGGCTTGGTTGGATCTACCTTGCAAAAGACCACAATGTGTCCGATCGCTGGGTGGTGCTGAAAGGCCTGCTCAATACCGGCGACAAAGACGCGCTGGCCGTAGCCATCGTGGAGAAGCAGTTCCTCGCCCAGGTCGAACACCCGTTGATCGTCGAGATCTACAACTTCGTCACCCACGAAGATGCTGGCTACATCGTGATGGAGTACGTCGGCGGGACCTCCCTCAAGCAAATCCTGAAAGACCGGATGCGGGCCAACAACGGGAAATTCGATCCACTCCCCGTCGATCAAGCGCTGGCCTACATCCTGGAGATCCTGCCGGCCTTCAGCTACTTGCATGATCTTGGTCTGATCTACTGCGATTTCAAGCCTGACAACCTGATCCAGGTCGGCGACGCGGTGAAGCTCATCGATCTTGGCGGGGTGCGGCGTGCCGATGATCAAGAATCGGCAATTTACGGCACCATCGGCTACCAGGCACCCGAGGTAGCTCAGGTGGGACCCACCGTGGCCTCCGACATCTACACCATCGGGCGGACTTGCGTGGTGTTGATGAGCGAATTCCGGGGGTACCAGACCAAGTACGTCGCCAGCCTGCCACCCGTTGCAGAGACGCCGCTGTTCGCAACTTACGACTCCCTCTACCGGCTGCTCACGAAGGCCTGCGCAACTGACCCGGCGGACCGGTTCGCCTCCGTCGATGAGTTCCGGGTGCAACTGCTCGGCGTGCTGCGCGAGGTGGTCGCCTACAAGACACCTGGCACGGCGCTGACCTCAGCCGCGTCGGTCCTCTTCGAAGCGCCTGCCATTACCAGCGAAGCACTGGAGTGGAACGAGCTACCGGCGCTGCGCGTCGACACCAGCGATCCGCAGTACGCCTGGCTCAGCAACATTTCCGTCGACGACCCTGCCAGGCGTCTCGACCAGCTTCGGGAGGCGCCCGAAGCAACCGCTGAGGTGCGGCTGGCCCAGGCGCATGCCGCGCTGGAGCTGCGGCGCCGGGACCTCGTGGAGCAGCTCGTCAACGAGATGTTGGTCGAGGATCCATGGGAATGGCGTGCCGTCTGGGTTGCTGGTCTGTCGGCACTGGACGCCGGCGACTTCGCTTCGGCGCAATCCTCCTTCAACGCCGTCTATGGTCAGGTGCCTGGCGAGTTGGCTCCGAAACTTGCGCTAGCCCTGGCCTGCGAGCATGGCGGCGAAGGGAACATCGCTGAAGGGCTCTACCGAACCTGTGCCAGTACCGATGCCAACTATGTGGCAGCGGCCGCATTCGGGATGGCGCGGATTCGCGCCGCTCGAGACGACGTAGCTGGCGCCGTCCAGGCACTGGACCTGGTGCCCTCGACAAGCCGGAGCTACCCCGAGGCGCGGCGGCTGCGTGCGATGCAGCTCTACGAGTCAGGCGATGGGCTGCCGGCGTTGGCCCAGGCGATGGACAGCATTAGCGGAGTGCGGCTGGATCCGCGTGAGCAGTCTGAGCTCACGGTCGAGATCTTGGAGCGAGCCCTTACAGAGGTCGACAAGAATGGCTCGAAGAGCGAGATCAAGATCGGCCCTTACGAGGCGAGTGACGAAACTCTCCGCGATGGGCTCGAGGCCACCTATCGACACCTGGCCGGTATCGAAACCGACGAGCAACGCCGCTATGCGTTGGTCGACAAAGCCAACGCCGTGCGAAGGTGGACCCTACGATGACCGACCACCTGACGCAGTCCACTGCCGCTGCGCCACCTGCTGCACTCCCCCAGCCGGACGGGGGTCTTCGATGCCCACACTGTGGCGCAGAAGTTGCAGCTCAGGAGGCCTTTTGCGAGGCCTGCGGTGGTGCACTCACGCCAACTGCTGCTGGTCGAGTCGAGCGGCCCGACGAACTGGCCGCACCCATTGAGATCACCCGCTCCATCCAGACCGAAGCCGACCACGACACAGTTGTGGTGGCCCGACCCTGCGCCAACTGTGGCGGGGTTATCGGGGCGGACGGTTATTGCGAGAACTGCGGCACCAAGGCCCCGACGGAGCGAGACCACTACGCCGAGCAGCCAGCATCATGGGTTGCCGCGTGCTGCGACCGTGGCGTACGGCATCACCGTAATGAGGACG
>DASRJV010000298.1:0-4690 GCA_035649295.1 Propionibacteriaceae bacterium | reverse complement strand
CGCAACGAGATGGGTAGGCTTAGTCCTGGAAGCATCGGCGGATCACCTTCGGCAACGACAGTGGTACAAGCACCGTCGATGCTTCCGTCATCTCACCCCAAACTCACATACTGCTAGGTCAAACCGCGTGTCACACCCACCACCGACCTGCCGCCAAAACTGCGAAACTCCAGGAGCCTATCGTCATCGACAAAATGAACGACCTCTTCGGCGCCGAGTCGTTCACCGCGTCTCAAGTCCGAGAGTTCGTGCAGGGACCGGTACAGCGGCTGCTCACCTACCCGGACCTGGTCAACCAGACCAAGGTGAACTCAAAGAAGCAGTTCATGGAGTCGCAGGACTTCCAAGCGGCGGTCACCGAGGCAGTCGTCGACAACCAAGCGGCCCACAACACCATGGCCGACTACTTCTTCAGTGACGGCCCTGGCATCAGCGCAGTCATCGTCGCGCTCGCGGACGCCTTCTACGAGGCAGCGATCGATCAGCAGATTGACGTGTGAACAGGCCAACTCCGGGAAGGAACCGTGCGGTACAGGCCGACCGCTACAACGATGGCTCCAGCGGCGCACTCCGGAACAAGCCATCGACGCCTGGCCACGCGCCGCCCAGCCTGCTCCGCCAGTACAACGCGACGCCCCGCCACGTAGTGAGCGTGCGGGCGCGTGACCTTGTCAATCCAGCGCGACCCGGATCAGATCGGTGATCGCCGTCGGCGGCGATGAGGCTTATGGCCGCCGTAGACGCTGCCAGATTGATCGGCAATGGTCGATGAGTCTGTGTAGCATGCCAGGCGTATCGACTCGCGCTTCGGCAAGCAGTTGACGGTCGTGCTGGCGATTGGCCTCGATCTCTGGTTCGGAGTACCGCCTGGCCCACCGGATGGACCCGCTGTCGATGAAGTAGTGGGACCGGCACGGAAGCGTCCAGTTTCCAACTGAGGGTCGCAGGGACACGGTACCGTCGAACGTCAGCACCCACTGGGCTCGCGATAGAGGCGTGTGACCTCTTGGCCGCACCCGCAGCAGCACAGGTGAGCTGTGGTGGAGTAGGGGGCAGAAACATAGAGCACCCCTGGTCTGAGAGTCGTCGGAAAGGTCGCGACCAACTCCGGGACTATGATCGACACCTCGCTCACCCGGCCTCCACATTCCGGATCTCTCCCGTGAACACCTTGTACAGCGTCTCGACGGCGGCGGCGTGATCGGCGTAGTAGCCGAGGTACTTCTTCCAGGCGATGACAGCCAGGATGGCGTTGAGCACGTTGAGGTCAGCCGTTTGGATATTCCGATCGTAGTCGTCTACGCCGCCGCGAGCGACGGTCGGCAGTCGTGTCGGGCGAACGCGGTCTTCCGGAAAGTGCGTCGTCACACGCAACAGACCCGACAGGTGTCCGTCGGTTTCCTCAATCCCCATACCAACGTCGATGAATGGAACTCCGCGTCCGGACAGCCATGCCATGAGAGCAGCCAGGGACTCGGCGTCTGCTGCGGCGAGGAAAACAAACGTAGACCCATCGAGGAGTGAGAAATTCCCCTCGTCAAGATCTACAGGGTGGGCGGTGATGCCGGTATGCATGTGCGAGTACAGCGCTGCGAAGTACTCCGCCTTGTTCGGTCTGCGACGTAGCTCCTCGATATCCGCGGCGCCGGGTGCACGGTAGGCGTTGTGGTTGTCGAGGAAGTCACCGTCGAACAAGTCGATTGCATCGACCCACGTCTTCGCAACCTGATCGAGAATGTAACTGCCGGTGCCGCCGAGGCCAACAATCGCGATCCTGTGGCCCTGGAACTTGCTGTTGAGCTCAGCAAGACCGGCGCGAGACGAAGCGGTGTCCCGATACACGAAGGGCAGACCGTCCTCAATCTCGTCCCATCCGGCCCCGGGAGTCGCGGTAACTGTGGGATCGATTGCTTGGGCAGGGTGCGACAGGATTCGCCCGTACGAAGTGACCTTCGCGTATTGGTCTGCGTACCCGTTTGGTGGCTTGCTAGAGAGCATGTAGCTCGCCGCGAGGTTTTTGGTGATCGGGCGGACTAGCGCCGATGCTGCCGGTAGCAACTTGCCGAGTTCGTCGCATGGCTGCTCACCGACGAACCAGATCCGGTGATCACCGCTGTCATCGTTGATCCGGTCGCCGCTGACCGTAATCGGGTACGCCAGGCACCCGTACGCCACCGCGCCGGAGGGGGTGACGTACGGAACCTTACGAACAATCAGATGTCCGCCCTGGATGGCGAGGTCGTACCCGTCATCCAAAAGGCGGCTCGTGGACGGGTCACGAACGAGAGGTGCGGTAGACATCGAAAACCATGCCATCCTTTACATGTACGCTGTGGCCGGCTGTCAGCGAGCCGCCGTGGCCGTCCGGGCCGCGGGAGTACTCGATCGTCGCCGTGTCGCCGTCACCCAGCGGCTGGCCGGGATACGCAAGGTCGTACGCCTGCTCGTAAGTGATCTCCTTGTCAGTCCACTCGTACGAGCGAGTGTTGACGATGATCGTCACAGGCTTCTTCCCGTGGTCGTTCTGGCTCATGTCGATCCTTCCAGGGCAGCGCAAGAGACAATTCATCGCGCAAAGTCTGAGTCAGTGCTCGAAACTTCGAGCAGTAGTACGCTACCACACATGACCGACAACTCGAGCACCGCACGAGACGCGAGGCAGATGTGAGTGATCAGCCGAGCGTGGACGTCAAGACGCTCCACGCAGCGCTAGATGCGGCGCGGCTACAGAAGGAGTTGTCCTGGCGACAGCTTGCGAAGGAGATCGGGGTCAGCGCCTCGACGATCTCCAGGATGGCGAACGGACTGAAGCCGGACGTCGTAGCGTTCGCGGCGATGACGACATGGCTGCGGATGCCGGCGGAGAACTTCTACGTCGGCGCCAGTGCCTTGCCGGACGAAGAACCCGATCTTGTAGCCCAGATGGTTCCGCTTCTCCGGGCGCGGAAGGACTTGAGCGCCCGCGACGTGGCGTACTTGGAGGAGGTCATCGGAGCTGCTGCGCGACGGTTCCGTGCGGAACGCGAGTCGCGGAGCTAGCGAAGTGGGCTGGACCCAGAAGCTCATGCGCGAGGTGGCCTGCGAAGAGCGGGAAGCACTCGGAGTTGGACCATTCGAGCAGTTCGACCCGTATCTACTGGCGGAGGCGCATGGCATCCGCATCTATACGCTTACTGACTTGGTCGACTCAGATCTCAGCATCGAGGCGCTAACCCACTTTCATGGGTTGAACGGCGGGAGCTGGTCCGCTGCTTTGGTGCCGTTGGGGACCGCACGCGTCATCGTGGAGAACGACGGACACGCCCTGGTTCGGCGACGATCAAGCATCGCCCATGAGATGGGGCACCACCTGCTCGAACACCCGTTCGATTCAGTGATCTTGGGAGAGGACCACAAGCGCCAGTTCGACCCGACTCAGGAGAAGCAGGCCGGCTTCATCGCTGGTGAACTGTTGGTGCCCGAGGAGGCGGCGAAGAAGGCAGCGTACTCGAAGTGGACTAACGCACAGGTGGCGTTGGCGTATGGGGTAAGCGAACAGTTCGCACAGATGCAGATGAAGGGTCCTCGGGTGATCGCTAGTCGGGCAAGCAAGAAGTGGGGGTTTCGCTGAGCGCCGCGCGACCAGCGAAGTCGCGCCGCGCTGTGCCCCGTCATCTGCCGGTTCCCAGGTGCGGCCGGACCCGCCGCACCTGGGAATGCGGACCGCAACGCCAACAGTCAGCCGATGGGTTGATCAGCCGCTATCGCCAGATGACCCCGGGGAGAGCAGTTTAGGGATGTATCCCGCCCTGGAGATCGACCTGCACCTCGACCGCGTTTTAGCACGCCAACGAGATGATGCTCTTGCGGTTCGGTACGCGTTTCGGCTCGTTGGCCGAGGCACCAACCTGCGCCCTTCACCATAGTCGATGTAGCCGCCGGGAGGTTGGCTCCTCCACGGCCGAGCGCACGGTTCGCGGCATGACCGTGCGAGCGGTATGCACCATGTCCGCGGCGAGCGTGTGTGGATGTCAGTGCCACGTCCGCCGGTATGTGCTAAACCGGCAGCGTGTCGAACGCGTTTGTGCAGAGCATGGCTCATAACTTCGAACAGGCGCTGCGGCTGATGGAGACGGCGCTGACCGACTGCCCCGACGAGCTGTGGCAGACGGACCTGTGGCCGGACAAGGCGCCCACGGCTGCGGCGCCGCACGGGGGATTGCACGGCTCGGCGCCCTGGTTCCTCGGCTACCACGCGCTCAGTACGCTCGACTATGACCTGGCCGGCGAGTTCGAGCCGTGGGCACCGCCACAACCGTTTGACGACAACACCTACGGCTTCCCCAACCGCAGCTTCACTAAGCCCGAGCTTCTCGGGTACGTCGACTGGTGCCGCGGTCGCGTACGCCAGACCCTTGACGGCCTCACCGAGGAGATGGCCGCTCGGCCACTTCCAAGCGCCCATCGATACCACGGAATGCTGTTCGCGGTGATTGTCGGCAGCATGCCGCTGCACGTCGTTGAGCACGCCTCCCAGATCCGTCAGTTCCTCACCGCCGCCGGCCTCACAGTGCAACCCATGCCCGGTGACCGCGGGTACACGGGCGGGTACACGGGTTGGTCGTGATGGTGATCCGGTCATCAAGCAAAATCCGGATGTGGGACCTGTCGCAAATTCCGTGGTGACGGTCCGGATTACCGCGTTCGCCTG
>DASRJV010000297.1:0-3776 GCA_035649295.1 Propionibacteriaceae bacterium | reverse complement strand
GACTTTCGCCTGTCCGAGGCTGAGGCGTGGCAGCGGTTCTACCAATCGGCTCACGCCGGAACGTGGCCGTACGGCTTGCCGGAGCTGCCCGGCCAGCGGGACAAGCTGGCAGGCGCTCGAGCAATCGCCGTTCCCGGGTGCTACCCGACGACCGCCACCTTGGCGTTGCTTCCGGCGATCACTCAGGGCCTGACAGCCGCCCGGGACGTCGTCATCGTCGCAGCCAGCGGTCCGTCAGGTGCCGGCCGCTCTCTCAAGCCGCATTTGCTGGGCGCGGAGCTGATGGGTTCGGCAAGTGCCTATGCAGTGGGCGGGATGCATCGGCATACCCCCGAGCTGCTGCAGAACTTTTCGGCCTGCGGCGCTGCCGAGCCGTCGGTGTCATTCACACCCGTGTTGGTTCCCATGTCGCGTGGCATCCTCGCCACGTGCACTGCACCGCTGACTGAGCCTGGAATCTCTTACCAGCGGACGTACGCGGCCTACGCCGAGGCGTACGCTGACGAACCTTTCGTTCATCTGCTTCCGGAAGGCCAATGGCCGCAGACCAAGTCGGTACTGGGATCCAACGCGGTGCACGTCCAGGTCGCTGTTGATCATGCTGCCGGCAGGCTGGTTGCCGTTGCCGTTTTGGACAACCTGACCAAAGGCACCGCCGGAGGCGCCGTGCAGTGCATGAATCTGGCACTGGGTCTGCCGGAGACGACCGGTCTCTCGACAGTGGGAGTCGCGCCGTGAGCGTCACGGCGGCCGCGGGCTTCCTGGCGTCCGGATTCGCGGCGGGTTTGAAGAGCGGTGGTCGAAAGGACTTGGCGCTGGTGCTCAACACCGGCCCGGACTATGCAGCAGCCGGTGTCTTTACCAGCAATCGGGTCAAGGCGGCGCCTGTGGTCTGGTCGCAGCAGGTGCTGAGCGATCACCAGCTGCGGGCAGTGATCTTGAACTCGGGAGGAGCCAACGCCTGCACTGGGCCGGATGGCTTCGCCGACACGCATCGCACAGCCGAGGTGGTTGCGGGCGCCCTTCGACACGGTCAGGGCGCAAGTATTGGTGCGATTGATGTGGCTGTGTGCTCAACAGGCCTGATCGGGATACGGCTGCCGATGGACAAGCTGACGGCCGGAATCAACGACATGGTGCCACTGCTCAGCCACGATGGTGGCCAGGCGGCTGCCGAGGCGATCATGACAACAGACTCGGTACCGAAACAGGCGAGCCTGGCAGACGAGGGCTGGTCAATCGGCGGTATGGCCAAGGGCGCCGGCATGTTGGCACCCGGCCTGGCCACCATGCTGGTGGTGCTCACCACCGACGCCGTCGTCGATCAAGATCTGCTTCATGATCAGCTGCTGAGTGCATGCAGTCGCAGCTTTGACCGGATAGACAGTGACGGTTGCATGTCGACCAATGACACGGTGATCTTGATGAGCAGCGGCGCTTCGGGGGTGCGGCCCACGCCTGCGGATTTCGAAGCCGCTCTCGGCGAGACGTGTGATGATCTTGCTTTGCAACTGCTGGCTGACGCCGAAGGCGCCGCACACAGCATCGCCATCGAGGTTCGCCACGCAGCGTCGGAGGTGGACGCGGTGCAGGTCGGTCGGGCAATCGCCCGCAGCAATCTCTTCAAGTGCGCGGTCTTCGGCCAGGATCCCAACTGGGGCCGAGTACTGGCCGCCATTGGAACGACCGCCGCCGACTTCGAGCCGGACCACATCGACGTCTGGTTCAACGGCGTGCAAGTTTGCCGAAACGGCTCCATCGGCGATCCGCGCGAACTCGTCGACCTGAGTGGCCACGATGTGCAGGTCGCAGTCGATCTGCGCATTGGCAGCCATTCCGCCACCATCTGGACCAACGATCTGACCTACGACTACGTCAAAGAGAACGCGGAGTACGCGACATGAACTCCCAACCGCAGTCGCAGCAGCCTGAACCCCGGCAGCTGTCGCTGGTGGAGAAGGCCTCAATACTCACCGAGACGCTTCCGTGGCTGGAGACCTATGCAGGCAAGATCGTCGTGATCAAATACGGCGGAAACGCGATGGTCGACGATGATCTCAAGCGGGCATTCGCCCAGGACATCGTGTTCATGAAGCGATGCGGCGTTCATCCAGTCGTGGTCCACGGTGGTGGGCCTCAAATCTCGTCGATGCTCTCCAGACTCGGGATCGCGTCGGAGTTTCGCGGCGGTCTTCGGGTCACCAGCCCCGAGGCCATGGACGTAGTACGAATGGTGCTGGTCGGCCAGGTCGGAAGGGATCTGGTCGGATTGATCAATACCCACAGCACCGTAGCGGTCGGGATGTCCGGCGAGGATGGTGGACTGTTCATCGCCGAGCGACGCCGCACCGTGGTCGATGGCGACGAAGTCGATCTTGGCCTGGTTGGCGATGTGGTCTCGGTGCGTACCGAAGCCGTTGCAGGTCTGATCGACTCCGGCAGCGTGCCGGTGGTCGCCAGCATTGCGCCCGACGTCAACGGCGTCGTGCACAACGTCAATGCCGACACCGCAGCAGCGGCGCTGGCTATCGCCCTCAAAGCGGAGCGGCTGGTCGTGCTGACCGACGTGGAAGGCCTCTACCGGGACTGGCCGAACAGCAGCGAGGTGATCACCGATTTGTCCGCGACCGAGCTCCGCAAGCTGATGCCCCATCTGGAGGCGGGCATGGCGCCGAAAATGGAGGCCTGCCTGAGGGCTGTCGAGGGCGGTCTGACGCGAGCCACCGTGGTTGACGGCCGGGTTCCGCATGCGCTGCTGCTGGAGATCTTCACCAATGTCGGCATCGGGACCATGGTTACCCAAGATGGGCTGATTCGGCTTGGCAGCCGCGTGTTCTCCCGTGACGAGGGCATTCCCCCACACGAGTACGCCAATGGTGACTTTGGGCAAGTTGGCATGAGCAAGGGGGACGGCCCCCTCGAACCCGCGCCGCAAGGAGTGCCGTCGTGACCGCCGACCCGATGACGATCACTGGTGAGCTCTCGGGCTTGGGATCCTCGGCAGCGGTGCTCGAGGCGTACTCCGAGTCTGTGATGAACACTTTTGGTACGCCGAAGCGAGTGTTCGTTCGCGGCGAGGCCTGTTATCTCTGGGACGCCGACGGCCGGCGGTACCTGGACTTGCTCTCCGGTCTTGCGGTCAATGCGCTCGGCCATGCGCATCCGACCGTGCTGTCCGCGGTGACCGGCCAGATTGCCACTCTCGGGCATGTCTCGAACTTCTTCGCCACTCCGGCGCAGGTTGCCCTCGCTGAACGGCTGAGCAGCATGACGGGTGCTGATGAGGCGCGGGTCTTCTTCACCAACTCGGGAACCGAAGCCAACGAGGCGGCATTCAAGATCACCAGGATGACCGGGCGCAGCAAGATCATCTCGACCGAAGGTGCTTTTCATGGACGCTCCCTGGGCGCGCTAGCACTGACTCACAATGAGAAGTACCGCATACCGTTCGAGCCTCTGCCCGGTGAGGTGATCTTCGTGCCGTACGGCGATGCGGACGCGCTGGCTTCGGTCGTCGACCAGAATGTGGCGGCAGTGGTGCTGGAGCCGATCCAGGGCGAGAACGGCGTTGTGGTTCCGCCCGAGGGTTATCTCGCGAAGGCCCGGGAGATCTGCGATCGGCATCGCGTCCTGCTGTGGATGGATGAGGTCCAGACCGGAATGGGTCGCTGCGGCAGCTGGCTCGTCCATGTGGATCAGGGCATTACTGCCGACATCGTTACCGTGGCCAAGGGCCTGGGCAACGGGTTTCCCGTCGGAGCCTGCATCGCGACTGG
>DASRJV010000296.1:0-5290 GCA_035649295.1 Propionibacteriaceae bacterium | reverse complement strand
ATTCTGACCGTTGGCCGGGACATGCCACCCGGAGAAGCCTTCAGCTATTCGAGTCGTGGCTCACATCTTGTCTCAGCCGTCCTGCGGGAGGCACTGATCCGCGCTGACGGTGATCACCCCCGCACCGTTCTCGAGGATGCGCGCGAGAAACTCTTTGACCCGCTGGAAATCAACTCCGCGGCACGCGGAGCGCTTGGTCAGGTGATCGCCATCGCACCCGAGCATCAGACGGTAGTTGCCATTGGCTCGGTGCCAACGACCGACCTGGCGACCGGCGCTGACGAGGTGTGGCCCTTGGTCAACGAAGTGATTGTGCCCTCGCTCGGATAAGAACGCGCAACAGGCGGGCCCGGATCATCCGGACCCGCCCTTTGCGTCGTGGGCTTCAACTAGCGGTAGTCGCCGAGATCAAACTCCTCCAGCGGTACGGCAGCGCCCGATCCTTGACCGAAGTCGTAGTCGAACGAGTCATACCCGACCATCGAGTACGCCTGGGCCTTGGCCTCCGGAGTCGCCTCGACCCGGATGTTGCGGTACCGCTCCAGGCCGGTGCCGGCCGGGATCAGCTTGCCCAAGATCACGTTCTCCTTCAGGCCCACCAGCGCATCGGACTTGGCATGGATCGCCGCGTCGGTCAGCACCTTGGTGGTCTCCTGGAAGGAGGCCGCCGACAGCCAGGACTCAGTCGCCAGTGACGCCTTCGTGATTCCCATCAGGACCGGACGGCCCGAGGCTGGCGTACCACCCTCGGCGACAACATGCCGGTTCGCCGCCTCGTAGGCGAGGCGATCAACCAGGTCACCAGCGAGCAGGTTGGAATCGCCAGACTCGATCACTGTCACCCGGCGCAACATCTGCCGGATGATGATCTCGATGTGCTTGTCGTGGATCGGGGCGCCCTGGGTCCGGTAGACCGACTGCACCTCGTCAACCAAGTGTTCCTGGACCCGGCGGACACCGAGCACACGCAGCACGTCCTGCGGATCCGGCGTGCCAGCAGTCAGCTGCTGGCCAACCTCGACATGATCGCCATCCTCGACCAGCAGTCGAGCTCGGCGGGATACCGAGAACTCCGCGACGTCAGCTCCGTCATCAGGAGTGATGATGATCTTCTTGAGCCGGTCGCTGTCCTCGATCTTCACCCTGCCGGTTGCCTCGGCGATCGGCGCCTTGCCCTTTGGCTGCCGTGCTTCGAAGAGCTCAACCACACGTGGCAGACCCTGCGTGATGTCATCACCAGCGACACCACCGGTGTGGAAGGTCCGCATCGTCAGCTGGGTACCCGGCTCACCGATGGACTGCGCCGCGACGATGCCGACAGCCTCACCGACATCGACCAGCTTGCCGCTGGCCAGTGAACGCCCATAGCACATCGCGCAGGTGCCACTCGTCGCCTCACAGGTCAACACGCTACGCACCTTGACCGTTGTAATGCCGTTGTCGATCAGCAGGCGGATGTTGACATCACCAAGATCAACTCCAGCCTTCAGCAACACCTCACCGTCCGGAGCGAGCACATCGGTGGCGAGCGTCCGTGCGTACACGGCGGTCTCCACGTGCTCGTCGAGGACGAGGTTGCCGCGACCGTCGTCAGCGGCAATCGTCTTGGTGAGGCCGCGCTCGGTGCCGCAGTCCTCCTCGCGGATGATCACATCCTGGCTGACGTCGACCAGTCGCCTGGTCAGGTAGCCCGAGTCAGCGGTACGCAGCGCTGTGTCGGCCTGGCCTTTGCGCCCACCATGCGTGGAGATGAAGTACTCCAGCACAGACAGTCCTTCACGGAAGTTGGACTTGATCGGCCGCGCGATGATCTCACCCTTCGGGTTGACCACCAGACCACGCATCCCTGCGATCTGGCGCATCTGCACCATGTTTCCGCGAGCACCGGAGTGCACCATCATGTAGATCGGGTTGGTCTTGTCGAAGTTGTTCTCCATCGCGGTACCGAGGCGAGATGTCGCGTCGGTCCAGATCTCGATCAACTCCTGGCGACGCTCGTCGTCGGTGATCAGGCCGCGCTCGTACTGCTTGTCGATCTTGCTTGCGCGGTCCTCGTAGACCGACAGGATCTCGGCCTTATTAGCCGGGGTGCTGACGTCTCCAATGGAGACGGTGACCCCAGAACGCGTCGCCCAGTGGAAGCCGAGGTCCTTCAGCTGGTCGAGGCAGTGGGCTACCTCCACCTTCGGATAGCGCTCGGCAAGATCATTGACGATCTGTCCCAGCTGCTTCTTGCCCACCTCGAAGTCCGTACGCGTAGTCGTCCGGCAGCGCCTCGTTGAACAGGGCGCGGCCGAGTGTGGTCTCCAGCAAGATCGAACCATTGGACGCCAATGTCTTGCCGTCGGGCGGCACGATGTCGGTAAGGCGCAGCTTGATCTTGGCCTGCACCGACAGCTGGCCTCGGTCGAAGGCCATCAAGGCCTCGGCCACCGAACCGAAGGCTCTGCCCTCACCTACCGCGCCATCGCGCTGCATGGTGAGAAAGTAGGTGCCGATGATCATGTCCTGAGTAGGCATGGTCACCGGTCGACCGTCGGCCGGCTTCAAGATGTTGTTGGTCGAGAGCATCAAGATCCGGGCTTCAGCCTGGGCCTCTGCGCTCAGCGGCAGGTGCACGGCCATCTGGTCGCCGTCGAAGTCAGCGTTGAAGGCCGTACAGACCAGCGGGTGGATCTGGATGGCCTTGCCCTCGATGAGCTGCGGCTCGAACGCCTGGATGCCAAGTCGGTGCAGCGTGGGCGCACGGTTCAGTAGCACAGGATGTTCAGAGATGACCTCTTCGAGCACGTCCCACACCACCGGACGCTGACGCTCCACCATCCGCTTCGCGGATTTGATGTTCTGCGCATGGTTGAGGTCGTCCAGCCGCTTCATGACGAACGGCTTGAACAGCTCCAACGCCATCGCCTTGGGCAGGCCGCACTGGTGCAGCTTGAGCTGCGGGCCGACCACGATGACCGAGCGGCCAGAGTAGTCGACGCGCTTGCCGAGCAGGTTCTGCCGGAACCGACCCTGCTTTCCCTTCAGCATGTCGGAGATCGACTTGAGCGGGCGGTTGCCCGGCCCGGTGACCGGACGGCCCCGGCGCCCGTTGTCGAACAAGGAGTCCACGGCCTCCTGAAGCATCCGCTTCTCGTTGTTGACAATGATTTCGGGCGCACCAAGATCGAGGAGCCGCTTCAGCCTGTTGTTGCGGTTGATCACGCGGCGGTACAGATCGTTGAGGTCCGATGTCGCGAACCGGCCACCGTCGAGCTGCACCATCGGGCGCAGGTCCGGCGGGATAACCGGAACGCAGTCCAGCACCATCCCGGTAGGGCTGTTCTTGGTCGTCAGAAACGCCGAAACCACCTTGAGCCGCTTCAAGGCACGCGTCTTCCGCTGGCCTTTCCCGACCTGGATGGTCTCGCGCAGGTCCGCCGCCTCCGCCTCCAGGTCGAAGGTCTCCAGCCGCCTTTGAATGGCGTCAGCGCCCATGGAACCTGAGAAGTACTTGCCGAACCGGTTCTTCATCTCCCGGTACAGCACCTCGTCGCCTTCGAGGTCTTGCACCTTGAGGTTCTTGAAGCGATTCCACACCGCCTCGAGCCGATCGAGCTCACGCTGGGCCCGATCACGCAGCTGCTTGACCTCGCGCTCCGCACCCTCGCGGACCCTCCGCTTGGCATCGGCCTTGGCGCCCTCGGCCTCGAGCGCGGCAGTGTCCTCCTCGAGCTTCCTCATCCGGTTCTCGATGTCAGAGTCCCGGCGACCCTCGATCTGCTTGCGCTCGACATCGATCTTGGCTTCCAGCGAAGACAGGTCACGATGGCGGGCGTCCTCATCTACGGCGGTGATCATGTACGCCGCGAAGTAGATGACCTTCTCCAGATCCTTCGGAGCGATGTCCAGCAGGTAGCCAAGGCGCGAGGGGACGCCCTTGAAGTACCAGATGTGAGTCACCGGCGCTGCAAGCTCAATATGACCCATCCGCTCGCGGCGTACCTTGGAGCGGGTCACCTCGACGCCGCATCGCTCACAGATGATGCCCTTGAAGCGCACCCGCTTGTACTTGCCGCAGTAGCACTCCCAATCCCTTGTGGGACCGAAGATCTTCTCGCAGAAAAGGCCATCACGCTCCGGCTTGAGCGTCCGGTAATTGATGGTCTCCGGCTTCTTCACCTCACCATGCGACCACTTGCGAATCTCGTCGGCAGTGGCCAGGCCGATGCGGATCTCGTCGAAGAAGTTCACGTCAAGCATTCTTTGCTTATCTCTTTTCTCTTTAACTAACGCGATCTCTCAAGTTGTCAGTGAACTGAGCATCCACCCCCGCCGACTTGTCAGCGCAGGTGGTCGTTTGGACGACCGCTGACGCTGACAAGTCGGCAAGAGAGGGAAGCACTCAGACTTCTTCGACTCCGCCGAGGGAGTCACCGGGCCGACGGGACAGGTCGATACCGAAGTCCTCAGAGGAGCGGTAGTCGTCCTCGGAGTCTCGTAGCTCCACCTCCGTGCCGTCGCTTGACAGCACCTCGACGTTGAGGCACAGAGACTTCATCTCCTTGACCAGCACCTTGAACGACTCCGGGATGCCAGGCTCGGGAATGTTCTCGCCCTTGACGATGGCCTCATAGACCTTCACCCGACCGGGGACGTCATCGGACTTGATGGTGAGCAGTTCCTGCAATGCCCACGCCGCGCCGTACGCCTCCAGCGCCCAGACCTCCATCTCGCCGAACCGCTGGCCACCGAACTGGGCCTTCCCGCCCAACGGCTGCTGGGTGATCATCGAGTACGGCCCGGTGGAGCGCGCGTGGATCTTGTCGTCCACCAAGTGGTGCAGCTTCAGCATGTAGATGTAGCCGACACCTACGGGCTCGGGGAAGGGCTCACCGGACCGGCCGTCGTACAGATTGGCCTTGCCGTCGGCGTTGACGAGCCGGACACTGTCCCGATTGGGATGGGTATGGCCTAGCAGTCCCGTGATCTCTGCCTCGGTCGCACCGTCGAAGACCGGTGTTGCGATTTTGGCCGGACCCTCCACCTCGCTGAGCCCAACGCCGCGCAGGCGGTTAGACCAGTCAGTCTTGACGCCGTCAAGGTTCCAGCCCTGTTTGGCGACCCAACCAAGGTGAGTCTCCAGGACCTGGCCGACATTCATCCGGCTCGGCACACCCAGCGGGTTGAGCACGATGTCGACCGGCGTTCCGTCCTCGAGGAACGGCATGTCCTCAATGGGCAGGATCTTGGAAATGACGCCCTTGTTGCCGTGACGTCCGGCCAGCTTGTCACCGTCTTGGATCTT
>DASRJV010000295.1:0-6967 GCA_035649295.1 Propionibacteriaceae bacterium | reverse complement strand
CCGAACCGAACACCGCCTCAAAACCCACAGCCGCTGGCGAGTACGACAACCCGAACCCGGCGTCTGGATCTGGCGATCACCCCACCGCAACCACTACCTGGTCACCAACGCCGGAACCCACTACCTCGGCGATGGACCCTTCGCCCGACGAACCTGGAAGGCAGCAGCGAAACTGGGTAGCCACGCCGAGACGGCTGCCTTGACGCTAGATCGGCCGGGTCGTTAGGTGCGAGCATGCCCTGACCTGTGAGGATGACGAAGTGACTACCTTCGTCGCCTTCCTACGCGGTATCAACCTCGGCCCGACCAACAAGATCTCTATGCCTTCGCTGCGGGCTATGGCTGAAGATCTCGGGTACACCGATGTCGCGACCTACATCAACAGTGGCAACTTGATCATCAACTCGACGAAGAAGGCCGCGACTGTGGAACGGGAGATATCCAAAGGGATCAAGGACACATTCGGACGCCAGATCGATGTCACAGTGCGAACGCCAGCTCGGCTGAGAAAGATTCTCGCTGAGAATCCTTACCCAGACGGCAATCCGAGTCAGGTCACGGTCGCATTTCTGACTAAGTCACCGCCGACGGACGCCAAGCAGAAGGTAGCGGAAATCGCGCAGGCCTACGAACCCTTCAGCTTTGCTGGCCAGGAGGTCTATGTGCACTACTCGCAGGGCCTCGGCCGGAGCAAGCTGGCCGAGAAATTCAGCGCCATCATTGGCGTCAGCTCGACGGTGCGCAACATCCGGACTATTGAGAAGGTACTCGCGCTCTGTGGTGACTGACCCTCAGGAACCCAGGCGCGCGATCTCTCGCCGGATCACCTCAATCGATGCCTGGTAGTAGCGCACCAGAAACTCCAACTCTGAGATGGTGAAGCGTCGCTGCATGGCTGCATAGGCGTCGCCGATTGAGCGGTAGACGTTGTCGTGCCCGGCAAGTGCGTCTGAGTTTGCGGTCACGATGATCTTCCTCCGGTCCTCCGAGTCCGGGCTGCGAACGATCAATGACTCACGCTCCAGGCGGTCGAGGACGCTGGTGACTGCACCCGTCGTCAGGCGCAGCCGTCCTGCAAGCTGGCCTGCGGTTTGCGGACCCTCACGAAGCACGATCTGCAGCGCTTTCATGTCGGTGATGCCGAGCCCGTACGAGGCCGCCGCGGCCTGATGGAACATCGCCGTTTCGGTGCTCTCCTGCTCGCCGAGCAACTGCAGGCGCGCTATCAACTCTTCACGCCTAGTATTGGATCTTGGCATTAGTTCTCTCAATCATTAAGCTAGTTATCCAGATATTTAATCACCTAACTAAATAGCATAGGGGATGATCATGGCACTTGGCTTGCATTCAGCCGTCATATCGGCCGACGGCACCTCCATCGGATATCGGATGGTCGGGACCGGATCTGGCCTGGTGATCTTGCATGGGGCGATGGAGTCAGCATCCAGTCACAGTGAGCTGGCTGCCGAGCTCAGTGATTCGCACACGATCTACCTTCCGGACCGTCGCGGGCGAGGGCTGAGTGGCCCCCACCGAACCAATCACGATATTCACACCGAGGTGGAGGATCTGGCTGTCATGCTGGCCACAACTGGTGCAACCGATGTCTTGGGCGTGAGCTCGGGAGGAATCGTCGCATTGGAGGCAGCTCTTCGGCTGCCGGAGGTTCGCAGGGTGGCCATCTTCGAGCCGCCGCTCGTCATCGGGAATTCCTTGTCGACTGACTTCGTCGGGCGCTACCGAGAAGAACTGGCTCGCGGTGACCTCGCCTCTGCGCTGGTCACGGGGATGAGGGGTTCGCAGATGGGGCCAGCGATCTTCACTCGTATGCCGCGGTCGCTGCTGCGCGCTCTGACCGTCGCTGCCATGCGCCGCGAGGATCGCCACTGGGACCGGACGAGGTGTCGATGCGCGCGCTAGCGCCCACCCTGGGCTACGACTTCACGCTGGTCGACGAGGCGCGGGATCGCCTCGACGCCTACGCGACCATCCCATCCGAGGTGCTTCTGCTCGACGGCGAATCCAGCCCGGCGTATCTTCGGACCGCGGTGAATGCCCTTGCCAGGGCTCAACCACAAGCACGTCGCGTTACCTTCCTCGGACTCGGTCACGGCGCCACTGGGAATGCCCGCTTCGGTGGCAATCCGGCGGTGGTCGCAGCCCCGCTCAGGGAGTTCTTCTCCGATTAAGCCGGCTTCCGCGGAACTGTCGGAGGCGCGTCGCAAACTGGTATGGGGAGATCGGGCGACTAATGTAGGCGCTTGCTGAGCTTCCCCCTCGCGTCCGGCAAAGGCGCGCGTGCAGAATGGTTCGATTTGGAGGTTGGTGCAGGTATGCCGGGAAGCACGCAACCTGGGGACGGCTCATTCGTCCACCTGCACGTGCATTCGGACTACTCGATGCTCGATGGGGCGGCCCGAGTGGCCGACCTGTTCTCCGGCTGTGAGCAACTGGGCATGCCGGCCATTGCGATAACCGACCACGGCAACACGTTCGGCGCCTACGAGTTCTACAAGGCTTCGAAAGCGACCGGGGTGAAGCCGATCATCGGCATGGAAGCGTATGTCACCCCCAAGACCCACCGCTCTGAGCGCAGACGGGTGCGCTGGGGCGATGGTGGCGGCGACGACGTCTCCGGAGGCGGCGCTTTCACCCATATGACGCTGTGGGCGGAGAACACCGCCGGCATGCACAACCTGTTCCGCTTGAGCTCGCTCGCCTCGCTGGAGGGCTACTTCTACAAGCCGCGGGTGGATCGCGAGCTGCTCAGCAGTTACGGCAGCGGCTTGATCGGAACCACCGGCTGTCCTGGTGGAGAGGTGCAGACCTACCTGCGGCTGGGCCGCTACGACGACGCCATTGCCAGCGCTGCCGAGTTCCGTGACCTGTTTGGCAGTGGCAACTACTACGTGGAGCTGATGGACCACGGCATCGCGATCGAGCGCCGGGCTCGCGAGGACCTGCTGCGGATCGCTCGAGAGCTCAAACTGCCGCTGGTTGCCACCAACGATCTGCACTACACCGACCGGAGCGAGGCCGCGGCGCATGAGGTGCTCCTCTGCGTGCAGACCGGCTCCACGATGGCTGACGGAAACCGCTTCAAGTTCGAAGGCGACAGCTACTACCTCAAGTCACCTGCCGAGATGCGTGCACTGTTCGCCGAGCTTCCCGAGGCGTGCGACAACACGCTGGCAGTTGCCGAGCGATGCGATGTCTCCTTCACCGAGGGCAACGGCAGCTACATGCCGCGCTACCCGTGCCCGGAGACGGAGACCGAGGACTCGTGGTTCCGGCACGAGGTTGAGGCCGGCTTGCAGCGGCGCTATCCCGACGGAGTTCCCGAGGCGGTGCGCACCCAGGCCGACTTCGAGATCAGTGTGATCACCTCAATGGGCTTCGCCGGGTACTTTCTGGTGGTTGCCGACTTCGTCAACTGGGCTAAGGAGCACGGCATCCGCGTAGGCCCAGGCCGCGGCTCTGGCGCCGGGTCGATCGCCGCGTACGCGATGCGGATCACCGATCTTGACCCGCTCGTCCACGGACTGATCTTCGAGCGGTTCCTCAACCCCGACCGGGTTTCGATGCCTGACTTCGACATCGACTTCGACGAGCGTCGGCGCGGTGAGGTGATCCGCTATGTCACCGACAAGTACGGCGAGGGCCGGGTCAGCCAGATCGTCACGTACGGGACGATCAAAGCCAAGCAGGCGGTCAAGGATGCCTCCCGTGTCCTGGGCTACCCCTTCGGCGTAGGGGAGCGGATCACCAAGGCAATGCCGGCGCCGGTGATGGGCAAGGACGTCCCGCTTGCCAGGCTCTTCGACCGCGAACATTCCCGCTACGGAGAGGGCGGGGAGTTCCGGTCACTCTACGAGACCGACCCCGACGTCAAGACGGTCGTCGACACCGCAAAGGATCTGGAAGGCCTGAAGCGGCAATGGGGTGTGCATGCCGCCGGAGTGATCATGTCCAGCGCACCGCTGATCGACATCATCCCGATCATGCGCCGAGAGCAGGACGGCGCGATCATCACCCAGTTCGACTATCCGACCTGCGAGTCACTGGGCCTGATGAAGATGGACTTTCTCGGCCTGCGCAACCTAACCGTGCTCGACGATGCGGTGGCCAACATCGCACTCAACCGCGGTTTCACGCTGGTGCTCGAGGACCTGCCGCTGGACGACGGGACGACGTACGCGCTGCTCGGGCGAGGCGAGACGCTTGGGGTCTTTCAGCTCGACGGCGGGCCTATGCGCTCATTGCTACGGCTGATGCGCCCGGACAACTTCGAAGACATCTCCGCGGTGCTGGCGCTCTACCGGCCGGGCCCGATGGGAGCCGACAGTCACACGAACTACGCGCTGCGCAAGAACAAGCGGCAGGAAATCACGCCGATCCATCCGGAGCTGGCGGAGCCGTTGGCGGAGATCCTGGACACCACGCACGGCTTGATCGTCTACCAAGAGCAGGTCATGGCGATCGCCCAGAGGGTGGCAGGTTTCACCCTGAGCCAGGCGGATAACATGCGCCGGGCCATGGGCAAGAAGAAGAAAGAAATCCTCGACGCGGAGTTCGTGCCGTTCTCGGCGGGTATGCAGTCGAACGGCTACTCCCACGCCGCAATCACCACTCTCTGGGACACCTTGGTCCCGTTCTCCGATTACGCCTTCAACAAGGCGCACACTGCGGCGTACGGAATGGTCTCCTACTGGACCGCATATCTGAAGGCCAACTTTCCCGCCGAGTTCATGGCAGCGCTGCTCACTTCGGTGGCCGACGACAAAGACAAGATGGCGGTCTATCTCAACGAGTGTCGTCGCATGGGCATCCAGGTGCTACCGCCGGACGTCAACGAATCCGCAGCCAACTTCACCCCGGTCGGTGCTGACATCCGCTTCGGTCTTACCGCGGTGCGCAATGTCGGTCACAACGTGGTCGACGGGATCGTCGCCGCTCGCGAGGCCCATGGCAAGGCCGTGAACTTCCACGGCTTCTTGGATCAGGTGCCCTTGGTCGTCTGTAACAAGAGGGTGATCGAGTCGCTGATCAAGGCCGGCGCGTTCGAGTCGATGGGGCACGCGCGCCGGGCCTTGATGACCGTCTACGAGTCGGCAGTGGACGGGGTGCTCGACCTCAAGCGGAACGAAGCGAACGGTCAAGATGATCTGTTCGGTGAGCTGGTGGACACGGATCCCGTGCTGACGGGCAGCGTTCCCGACCTGCCCGACTGGGACAAGCGAACCAAGCTGGCGTTCGAGCGCGAGATGCTCGGTCTCTATGTCAGTGATCATCCGCTGCAGGGGCTGGAGCACATTCTTGCGGCAGAGCGCGACATCGGCATCGGCGAGCTGCTCGCGGACGACGGTCCCCGGGAAACCATGGTGACCATAGCCGGCATGATCACCAACATCACCCGCAAGACCACCCGCCGCGGAGACCTCTGGGCGGTGATCACTGTTGAGGATCTGGAGGCGTCGATCGACGTCTTGCTCTTCCCGAAGGCGTACGAGATGGTGTCGACCGTGCTGGCCACCGACACCGTGGTCAAGATCAAGGGCCGGGTGAAGGTTGAGGACGATGTTGTGTCGCTGAACGCGTCGGAACTCAGCCTTCCTGACATCACCGACGTACGAAGCGAACCGGTGGTGATCACGCTGTCGGCGACGCGGTGTACCCCCCAAGTCGTGCAGCAACTCCGTGAGGTGCTGGCGGCACATCCCGGTCTGACCGAGGTACGGCTACGACTCCGGTCCGCAGACAAGACCACCGTGATGAAGCTCGACGAGCGGCTGAGGGTGGCCCCATCGCCGCCCCTAATGGCCGATCTCAAGGCTTTGCTGGGTCCCTCGTGTCTGGCGTCCTGAACGAGCCCGCGCCCATCCGGACCCGCCGTACCAGGCGGCTCGCTGGCCGCATTGTTGGCTTCGCCGCTGCCTCGCTCGGCCTGGGTGCGCTTGCCGGGGTGGTCTGGTGGCTGGTAGTGAAACCTCCCGCGTACGAGCTGAGCACTGGTGGCTCGGCCACCACTACCGAGCGTGGCCTGAGCCAGTTCATCTCCGGCGACGCATGGTTTTGTGCAATCGGCCTGGTGGCCGGCCTGCTGATCGGCATCGCGGCTTGGCGCTGGCTGCGCGATCTCGGCTGGACGGTGGTGCTGGTGGTGTTGGTGTGCGCCACGGCCTCGGCGCTGATGTGCTGGTTTGTCGGCTACCGGCTCGGACCCGGTGATTTCTCGGCTCGGCTGGCGGCGGCTCGGCCTGGAGAGCTGGTGCCGATTCCACTCACCTTGCGGGCCCGCGCGTCACTGCTGACGTGGCCGTTCTTTGCCATCATCCCGGTGCTGCTGGGCTCCTCCCTTGGTCGTGATGAGGATGAGCCGCGTCCCGTACTACGCCGGCGAGGGTCAGGTCACCAGTCGTAGCAGGGCGGTCACCGAGACCGCGACCAAGAACACGACGAGGAAGCCGCGCCGCAGCAGCAGCGCAACGACCGCCGCGGCCACGCCGGCTAGGGTGCGCCAATCCACCATGTAGCGGCCGCCGCCGTCAAAGAGCTCAACAGCTACCAACGCGGACAACATCGCGATCGGCAGGAACTGTGCCACCCGTTGCACCTTGGGATGGTTCAAGATCGACTCGGGAAGTGACATGCCTGCGAGTTTCAGCAGGTACGAGCCAATCGCCGCGATGACCAGCGCCAGCCACAGCGCAGTCACCTCGGACGCCGATCTTCAGTGCCGACTTCGCGACTCGGGCGTAGACCGGCAACCAGCGCCACGCTGGCGGCAGCGACGACTGGGATACCTGGGGGAGTCAATGGCACCAGGGCGAGGGCCACAGCGGCGCCGCCCACTGCCACCCAGCGCGCCTCCCGGCGCCGCAGCGAAGGCCAGAGCAAGGCCAGGAAAACCGCAGGCGCAGCAGCATCCAGCCCAACAGCGCTGGGATCGATCGCGCGGCCGACGAGT